>JAYSVZ010000372.1:0-17251 GCA_043718305.1 Planctomycetota bacterium
CGAGCGCGACCAACGCCTCACGATCCAATGACTGCTCGATTCCATCCATCACCGAATCTCAACAGGTCTGAGCGTTCTTGTCACGACCAGTTTCGCGGGAATGGACAGCTACCGGGGGAACCGTACTCGTCGGGTGCATGGGTTCACTGCTGGTTTACCCAACAGTGTTGTGCGAGGACGAGGCGTTGAGCAATTCCCACTCCATGTCCAGCGGTGTGGCCCAGATACTGCTTTGAGTGTCTGGGTTGTGAAACAACAAGAGATGACGGAGGACATGCCCGCATTTCATTTCCTCCTGTTCTGCGTCACCCAGACGCACCAGGCGGCATCTGTCGCCCCGCGAACGACCGAGTCGGAAGCCAAACCACACTCACTCGGGATCAACGAGCGATCGCGCCCAGTCGCGCATCGCCCGGGTCAGTTGCCCGGCGATTGTTTGTCTCCCCGATTGAGGGGTCACGGCTGCCAGTTGGCCGGCGTGCATCTGTTTCGACGAGACGGCATCAAGGGCCGACCGCAGTGGGAAGCGGGGTTCGCTTAGTCGCACTCCGTCCGAGTCATTCTCGCGATCATCGGCCACCACATCGACCACCCCGCCATGTGTCGCAGCCAGGGCGGGGTGCGGGAGCCGCGTCGAGGCGCGGGGTTCGACGATGAACGCGCTCGACGGAGTGACCTCAACGCCGCGCACTTGGATCCGGGCGATGGTCTGTCGTGAATCTGAGAACGCTTCGAGATCGCGCTGGTCGACGCTGGCGAGGATCTCCTTGTGGTCCTCGTTGCCGATGACGACGAGTTCCGTGCCGGACTTCAGATAGTTCCCGACCTCGTAGGCCAGCCGTCGGGCGAGGACGCGGCCCGCGACCGGGGCCTTGATCTCCAACGTGGCAGCTTTGACCTGCGACTCGACAAGCTGTTCGCGAAGAGCCTGTTGCTGGCGCAGCTCGATTTGAGCTGCGGAGAGTTCGCGACGGTTGATGAGGCCGGTCCGCTTCGCTTCGGACTGCTCAATTGCCAGTTCCAGATCAGTCACCCGCGCGGCGAGGTCCTCGTTCTTCAAGACCACCAGCAACGTTCCCGCTTCGACAGTCTGGCCATTGACAACGTGAATCGACTCGACAAACCCGGGGGCATCAATCCGAACGATCGCCAGATCGGCATAGTCGACAATCGCGGGGGCTCGCCGTTGAAAAGGACTCGGCAACCAGAAGACGATGGCTGCGACCACCGTCGCCATGAGGCTACTCACAAGGACCGCCCGCGTCGCACTGATCCGGTCGCGTCGCCAGCGGGTGACCCAAGCGCCGAGTAGTTCCAAGGCGGGCTTCACATACCACAAGACAATCGCCCCCACCGCGATCACCAACCCGGCTCCATGAAACATCACAGCCGCTCCGGTTAGCAACGATCCCGCCACCGTGATTCGCCAGACGGACGACAGCACCGAATAGATCCGAATGACAATTCCCGAAAACCCCGCCGGAACGGGAACCACTCGATGGTCGCCATAGAACAGTCGGGCCATTCGCGATTGGCTCCATCGTCCCGCAGTGGTTCCCAGGTTCGGGAGATCGAGTAGATCCTCCAGAATGAAATATCCATCGAACCGCATGAGCGGGTTAATATTGAAGATCAACGTGGTCAGGCTGGCGCTCACCACGATGTTGTGCAGCAGATGCTTCACCGCGGGCGAGGTCGCCCCGGTCCAGCACAATGCGGCTACTGCCGCGATCGTGAGTTCTACTAACATTCCAGCGGCTGCGACGTGCAATCGTTTCCACCGCGAGCGAAAGCCCCAGGTCGAAGTGACATCGACATACGCCATGGGGGCGAAGAGGACGAACACCACTCCCATTTCGGTGACGCGCCCACCATGCGCCCGGCAGCACAATCCGTGGCCCAGTTCGTGAACGATCTTGAGTCCGATCCAGACGGCCCCCAGCATCAGCCAGTTGTGTGGTGAAAAGATCTGGCGGGAGTCTTGCCAGAAATCATCGGAGTGTCCGATCAAGGCCACGATCGCTGCACACCATAGTGCGATGAACGCGACAGCAGCGGTCCCCGAGAAGAACCACCGAGTCCAGGGAAGGAGCAGGTCGAGCAGCCCCTCGGGACGAAGCAACGGCACCTTGGTCCAGAAGGGATTGAACAGTGAAGAGACCGAGGTCGGCTTCCGAGGGGCAGTGTCGATCGTCCCTTCGGTCGGTTGGGCGAGTCCCGACTCGATGAGCCACAGGCAGACACTGGTCGCCTCTGGCTCGGAGAACGCCTCGCGGCCTAGCGAACGCGAGGAGATGGTGACCGCCTCGGCCAGCGAGGTCCGCCCATCGAGCAGCGACAAAAGGAGATACTCGGCCCGTCCGATACGGTAGAACCGCACCGCGACCGGATCCTCGATCTGGTACACTACGCCATCCGCCGTGGGCAATGGGCGGACAATCAGATCGTCGCGAAGCTTGAGCTTCGCCCGATCAAGTTCGCGAGTGCTGAGGTTGAGTTGCATGGAGCTTGTGGGCGGACCGACCGGGCTACCAGCCGATCCAGAATCTGGTTTTGTCGATCGCCTTGTGGAACAGATTCCAGCCGAGTGGATGTGCTGCGGTCTTGATCTTCGCCCGACCTTTCATGCCCGGTCGGAGCAGGCCGTGGTCGTTCTGGAACAACACCTCGACGACAAAGACATAGTCGTCGTCAACCAGTTCCGATCGCGGATGAATCCGTTCCACCGTCCCCCTCCAGGTCCGGTCGGGGAGTGCCCCCAGGACAGCTTCCACCGGCTGGCCCAGAGTCACGTGAGCGATATCCTCTTCGGAGACGCCAATCTCCAGAACCATTTCATCCAGCGGGGCGATCTCGAAGAGAGTCTGGCCCATCGTCAGGGGAGCCCCTTCGGCCTTGCGAAGGTCGCCACTAATGACAACTCCATCAACGGGGCTGCGAAGTTCAAGTTGCGAGTTACGCTGTCGCAGTAAGTCGGCCTTGGCCCCCATGCGGGCCATATCGAGACGGGCCATCTGTGCGGCGTTGATCTCTTTTCCGGCCAGGTGACCGTCCCGCTCTTTGGCCGCTCGATCGACTTCGGCGGTCGCTCCGGCGAGTTCGAAGCGGATCGTCTCGCCGTCGAGCGTCGCGATGACTTGATCAACGCGGACTTCGTCACCCGGTTCCACATCGGCTTTCAGAAGCCGCGCATCAAATGGAGCCGCGACATACCGCACGGAGACGGGATGCACCTCGCAGCCGCAACGGACGGAATAGGGCAGGGGGATTAAGAGCAGCGCCGAACATGCGATCAGGAGGGCGGTGATCCAGCGCCCCTTGCGCTGCGTGATCGCCCGAAATGTGCGTTCGATCACGCGGGCGAGCTTACCCTTCTCGCCGCGCTCCATCGTCTTTAGTACAGCCCCCATCAGCGGTGCGGCGGCCTGCATAAAGCCCGTGACGGCGACCGCTTGATCGGCCTTTGGGCAGACGGCGACCCACGCTCCGACGATCTCTCCCGCGTGTGTGCGGAGCGGCACTGAGACGACCGTCTCAAAGCTGGTGAGCAAGGCGAGCTGCTTGTGGGTAATGAGCGAGTGCCGCATCGCTCCCGGAAAGGGAGGCCAGACTCCGGGCTCACCGCGAAGCAGAGATTCGTCGAGGGCCGCTTCGAGCGCCGTGTTTAGCCGTTCGGGAGCAGTCAGCAACTGCTGCCGACTGACTGCTGCCAGTCGACACCCGGACTGGCCGGGCGTGACTACGCCGATCGCCATCGGACCAACGCCCAGATGCAAGGCCGACTCTTCGCACAGGATCCGAGCAGCCGAGGCCATGTCGGTGGCCGCTTGAACCCGCGCACTCAAGTCGATGAGCGCAGCGGCCGTGGTCACCTCTCGATCCAGGGCGATCGCCCTTCGATCCGCGTCATACCCCGCGACGACTGTGGTGGCGAACTCCACGACAGTCGTCAGCACATCGGGCGGAGCGGCTGGGGCGAGGAAGAGCGCCAGCAGCACTTCACCGCTCGGTCCGCCGGTGAGTGGAACTCCAATCAATAATTGATTCGGCGGGCGTCCAATGCGACCGACGCGCGTGCGGCGTTCCTGGTGGGCAGCAAGGGCGAACTCCTTAAAGCTGCGTGTGGTCAGTTCTGGCAGCCCGGCGAGCGGATGGAGCAGTCCATCGAGGCGGACCTCTCCGCGGGGCTCCGGGCGGGCCAGAACAAGAATATCGACCCGCGCAGCCTCGGTCAGAACTCGCGCCAACCGGGCGATCAAATCGGCGCGGTCCTTGGCCCCGGCGCTCGCCTCGTGAAACCGAGATTGCAAGGTCCGTAGCCGGTCCGGTTCCGCGCGGCGTTCGACGCCGTCGGCCTTTACGGGGGGCATCCCCGGCAGGGTCGGAACCGGTTGAGCAACGGTCATTGAGCGGTTCCGACATCCAGTTGGGTCGTCTTCGTCGTCGGCTTCGCGGGCGGAGCCGGAGCGACCGGGCTGACTCGCGGAGCGGCCCCGGGGGACGTAGACGTGGGCTTGTGCTGGCTGGCCGTCTCGGTCTTCGGGAGTTCTCCCTTCACCACGAGCAGGCACTTCTCGCCACTGCGATAAAGGTTGTTCGGATTCGGAAGGCGGACCTTGACTTGGATCGTTCCGCTCTGCGCATCGGTGACCGGAGCGATGTACTCCACGGTCCCTTGAGCCGATGTTCGGCCATCGCCAATCAGCATGTTGACGGGAGCATCGGGCTTGATCTCCTTGCTGAAGACGGACGGCACCGAGTACGTCGCGATCAGCGGATCAAGCTGCACTACGGTGGCGATGACCGGTTCGCTCCCCGAGACAAACTCCCCGACATCGCGATGGACCTTGGTCACGACACCATCGATCGGAGAGCGGACATTTCGCTGCTCAATCTGAATCTGAATCCGATCGTACTCGAGGCCGCGGATCTGGATCTCTTCCTGCACGGCGAGCAGTTGGGCGACAGAGACTTCGCTTTCGACGAAGCTGCGGTCGACTTCTTCTTGAGAGGCGTGCTTGCGGTCCAGGAGGATTTTGAGTTTGTCGACCCGTTCTTTGCGAAGACGAGTGTCGGCCTCTGCGGAGTTGATGCGCCCCTTTGCGCTGCGGTTGCGGTCAGCGATCTGGAGGGTCGCTTCGAGCAGCGACTGGTCGAGTTGGCCGAGGATCTGCGACTTGGTGACATGGTCCCCTTCCTTGATGTGGATATGCGATACGATCCCCACATCAGCCGCCGCGACATCCAGGTCGCGGTACGGTTCCGTGAAGCCTTCGATCTCGGCGGCTGAGGCTTGCCCAGCCAGTAAGCAGCCCGTCATGGCCCCCAGAAGGGTCCAACACGGAAAAGCCCTACGCGTCTTGATGGTCACAATGTTTCTCCCAGGAATTTTGCGAGAGTGGTGTCTCGCTGAAGGTCTTGTGCGAGGAGTTGCTGGCGGAGTTGCGTGGCGCTCCGCTCCGTGTCGGATTGCAGACGCCGCAGTTCGCCGGTGAGGTCGTCGCGGCACTCGCCCATCGGGTCCGTGCGACGGGTAATCCGCTTCGCAAGTGTTGGCCCATGGGCGATGAGCAGATCATCTTCCGCCGAGACGAACATCCGCGCTGAGCCGGGTTGCCCCTGTCGGGCCCCGCGACCGATCAGTTGGCGGTCGACACGTTGCGACTCATATGGCTCGGCGACGATCACCGCGAGACCGCCCAGCGCGAGCGCCTCGGGCGTTGGCTTGATATCGGTCCCGCGTCCCGCGAGGTTCGTGGCGAGGGTGATCGCATTGACCTGCCCCGCTTGCGAGACGATGTCCGCTTCGGCCTTGTCTTGCCGACCATTGAGAAGCTCGAAGAAAAGTCCGCGCTCGCGGAATCGCGAGGCCAATTGCTCACTGCTGGCGATGCTCCGCGTCCCGACCAGGACCGGTTGCCCTGTTGCGTGAAGTGTGGCAACTTTCTCCGCGATGGCTTGCCACTTGGAGTCCGCGGTGGTGAAGAACCGTGTGGGCAGACTCTGTCGCTGCGATGGCAATCGGAGCGGGATCGGCACCACATCGACGCGATAGATCGAGCGGAATTCATCTTCACCGCCGGTCGCGGTCCCGGTCATTCCGCCCAGTGTGGGATAGAGCCGCAGGAACCTTTGCCGCGTGATGCGCGCCAGCGAACGCGTGTCGGACGTAATCAGCAGACCTTCCTTGGCGAGGACTGCCTGATGCAGCCCATCACTCCAGGTCCGATCGGGCATGATCCGCCCGGTCGAACCATCGACGATCTGCACTTCGTCGTCATGAATGATGTACTCGACGTTCCGATGGAACAGCAGTTGAGCCTTTAACGCGGCTTCTACGTAGAGCGTCCATGGGCGAATCAGTTGCTCGATCGGGACTTCATCCAGGACCGCATGAGCGAGCGTCAGACCGGCCTCGTTCAAGCGGACCATGCGACGGGCCGGATCGAAATCGTACTCCTGGCCATCGCGCAGGCTTCCGGCAAGGCGGAGGGCCACGCGGTGGGCTTCGGCATCGGGAGCCTCGCCCGGGGCGACCTCGGCGATCAGCAGCGGCGAGATCGCATCGTCCAACATGACATGGTCGGCCTCATCAACGATTGCGAAGTTCAACCCACGCTGCATCGTGGCCCGCGAATCGAAGATCCCGGCCAGTCGCCTGCGCACGAGCGACCCGAGCGGGGCGGCCTTCTCTTGTCGCAACGTGATCTGGTCACGAAGGTAGTCGAACCCGAACTCGAACCCATTGCCGTACACGATATCGCAATCATACAGCGGACGTTTTTCGTGGGCCGGGGTTTGCTCCGGAAGGACAGCCACCGACTGACCCAGCAGTTGAAATACCGGCTTTAACTCTTCGCAGTCCCGCTCGGCGAGGTAACTATTCGATGTCATCACATGCACGCCCCGCCCCACGATGGCATGGACAAACGCCGGTGCGGCAGCGGTCAGCGTCTTTCCCTCGCCCGTCGCCATTTCGGCGATCGCTCCGTGGGCCATCACTAAGCCGCCGAGGAGTTGAACATCGTGCAGCACTTTCCCATGAGCGCGGCGAATGGCGTCCACAGCAAAGGCAAAGCCCGGTTCAACGACTTCCGGGGAAAGGACATTGGTCCCCGCTTCGACATTCTCTCGCAATCGGATCGCGTACTCGGTCAGTTGGCTGTCCGTGAGCTGCTGTAACTGGGCCGCGATCTCGCGAATCGCAGGAATGTGCGTACGCAACTTCTCCAAACGCAGCGGTCGGCTGCGATGCGGGCGATCGAGTTGGCGCGGGGCGAGGACCACACGGAACTTTCGAACCGACTCGTCCGATCTGTGTTCGCCTCCGTGTCGACAGTGATCGAGTCACATTTTGGGATGGGTTCCACTCCAACGAACCGCCTGTGTCGCTCGGATCGGCTGTGCAACGTTCGCGACACAACTCGAACCGGCAGTTCCGGCACCTCTTCTTGGCGAGTCTGCTGGTGGTAACGATCAAGCCTAGCTCACCGCCGGAACGGAATGAGCCGGGTAAACGGATTTTTCTTAGCAGACCGGGAAATCGTGTCGACCTTGGTTTCGCGAATCGGCTCAGACTGATCAGGGGCATGTGTTGGAGGAGGTGGATCGTCGTTCGGAGCGGTTTCGATGACTCGCTCTTCAGTCATGAGTGTCGGCACTTGTCGCAGCGTCGGATTCTGAGCGATCATCAACGTTCCCATGGCCCGCCGCACGCGGATCAGGGCGATGGAATAGCTAACCTCGGCGTTGACGAACTCCCCTTCGGTGTCGGCCAGTCGCTGCTGAGCGTCGAGCATGTCTTCGAGGAGTAATGTCGTGCTGCGATCGCCGCCGGGGAGGAGCTTCCAGCGATCCTCCAGGTAGCTCGCCTCGGTCTCTGCCGCGATCAGAGCCTGGAACTTGCCGACCATCTCGCGATAACTCGTCTCGGCCTCACGAACCGTCAGCTCGACATCGGTCAGTCCCGTCTCGACGATCGTGCGGAAGTCATACACCGCCTTCGTGAGTTCCCACTGTCGGCGGTCTTGTCGCGCTTGGGCAGCCCGGTTTCCGAGGGGCATTTCGAACTGGGTCCCGATGGTGTATCCCGGACGCCCGGATGAATACTGGTCCCCCCACGCTCCCAGAATATTGTGATCTCCTTCGAGGCCCGCGACGTACGCCGTCAGCACCAGATCAAGCTTGGGCAGCAGTTCCTTCTGCGACACCCCGAGCCGCACTCCAGCCCCCCGCAGGTCATGGACCGCCTGCGAAATATCTGGCCGATATTGAAGGGCTTGCTGCAATGCACCCGCCAGCGACAGTGGCACATGGTCCATCCGCGGGGCTTCGATCGGCAGCAACTCGACCGACGACAGATCGAGAAACTGAGGGTCGTTCACCAGCAACCGGAGTCGCGATTCAGCATTTCGAATGGCAGCTTGGCTCCGCACGATCTCGGACCGGCGGCTGGCGACGGCGGCCTTGGCGCGATTGACCTGGCGCTGCAGTGCGTCGACTTCTTGCCGTCCGCCGAGGGTCTCCAGAATCGTCTCGGCACTCGCGTAGACCCGCTTGCGTTGCAGGTAGATCGCCCGTGATCGATAGAGATCCCAGTACGCCTCGGTCACCTTGACGAGGTGTGTCTGCAATTCGTCTTGGACCACGTCGAATGAGCGATTTAACTCGATCTGGGCGAGAACGATGCGGGCCTGGTTGTAGGCGGTCCCCGAACCGTTGAGCAGCGGCTGGGTGTAGTTGAGTTGCAGGCGGGTCGTGCCTTGGGGCTTGGGTTGCAAGAACTCGGAGTTATTGTCCTGCCAGCCCCATTTCTGGCTCGCTTCGAACTCGCCGCCGTACTCGTTCCGCCGCCGAAGCCCCGCTTGAACCGTGGCCACTTGGTCGATGAAGCGGGACGAGGCGTTTCCGGTGGTCAGCGTACTGCCGACCGGATCGCTGAGGTCGTCCCACTTCGTATTGACGAACGAGGTCCAGTCGAAGGCTGCGTTCTCTGCACAGAGGATCGCGTTGTCGACCTCGGGTTGGGTGCGAATGCCGAGGACTTGCGGCGAATGCTGCAAGGCTCCGGTCACGAGCATGTCGACATCAACCGGGATCGGATGCTCACTGGCCCGGATCGATTGATGGACCTCCTGTCCCCACCACGGTTCGAAGTCGGTCGGCAATGAGGTCAGGTCGTCAGCCCCACTGTCGAGCAGCTCGACATCCGGGGCGTGGGCAGCCCGATCTTCAAACGATGCGGTCCACGGGAGGGCATCTTCATCCTGGTTCGATGGCGTATAAGGCGGTGCGTGGAGCGCGGCTCCGCTCAAATCACTCGGCGTCCGGCGACGTTCGACGATGCGGCGTTCAATGGGGCGTGCCGCAGTCTCGCTATCGGACCAGACCGGCCTGGAATAGGTCGAGGGAGGGAGCGGCTCGGCCTCTGTCTCCAGAATGAGGGGTGGCTCTGAGTCGCTTTCGTCTTGCGACCCAGCCACGTGAGCGATTGGCTGTCGGCGATCCTGAGCTGGCTGAGCAGCCCGGGTGGATGAAGTGTTGGTTGTCGAGGGATAACCTAAACCAAGAGGGGCTTTCGTCGCCGATTTCAACCGTGCAGGTCGCGGGGCCGAAAGGGTCTCATCGGGCCCAAATTCCGGAGCCAATAAGCGAACCGCTGGGCCATCTCCTTCGGAGGGAGCCTCGCCCCATACCGCGATGGCGACAAACGCCGATGAGGTCAAACTGGCCGCAAAGGCGATCCAGGAGTGGCGGGCCATGCCGTGTTTACCTTCCGTGGATGCGGTGATCCGTCACCCATGACCTCGGAATCCACACCGAGGTCACGCACGGGAGCCTTCCCGCTACCCTCTGAATCGACGCGGGCCTCTTCCTTCGCCAGTTTCCGCCGAAGCAAATCATTTCTTGCGGCGAGCCTCTCATTTTCCGCAGGCAAGACGCTCAGACTCGGACTCTTGTTCACGATCGCTAAATCAGGGATGGCCGTCATCCCAGGTACAACCTGAACCCCGATATGTTCGATACGACTGCTACGGTCTACCGAGTTTGACTCCGTGTTGTAATTCGCAAACTACCCTCACTAGGGAATAGACCGCGCGCTGACGATGGACCTTTTGATGCTGACTCAATTGTTGTTTCGGATGAACCGCACCTTGCGCAAGGATCAGCGCCGTCGAGACGACCGACTCGGTCGTGGGGAGGCCGGTGCGCCATATCGCCGACGTATTGAAAGTGATTTCTGGCGCGGGCTGTGGGATCGGCTTTGGCAGGGGACTCCCGAGCAACGTTCCTTTGATCTTCAGGCTTACGAAGACCGACTGCTCTACAGCGCTGTCCCCGTTCCGGTTCCAGCCCCCGTCGTGACCGAAGTCGTGATGACTGCCCCCCCTGAGGGCACCACCACACAAGTCGAGCCGCCAACCAGTCTCTCCCAAACGGAGACCCCGTCTCCGGAATCGACCGAGAACCTGGGTGCGTCGACGGATGCCGCCAGCAAGGCGGGACGCCAGTTGATCGTCGTCGATCCCAGTGTGCCGGACTACGAAACACTCCTCGAACAGCTCACCAGCCAGCAGTCGAGGCCCACTGACATCTTGGTACTCGACTCGCAGCGAGACGGCCTAGAGCAGATCGCCGAGCGGCTGGAGCAGCTCGAGGAGACGCAGGCGATTCATATCCTCTCTCACGGGGATGAGGCGGGGCTGCGACTGGGGAGCAACTGGCTCAGCGCCGACACGATCGGGCAGCGATCGAACACCTTGACCCAGTGGCAAGCGTTCCTCTCTGCCGACGCGGATGTGCTGTTCTACGGGTGCGATCTGGCAGCGAACCCGACGGGGCAAGAGTTTCTGCGGACGTTTGGCCAACTGACCGGAGCCGATGTTGCAGCCAGCACGGATGCCACGGGGGCGGCCCTCTTGGGCGGTGACTGGAACCTGGAGTTCCAATTTGGAACGGTCGAGACCCGTTCATTGGGCGAATCGTTGAGGCTGTTCGATTGGAACGGTTTACTGACCACGAATACCTATCAGCAAGGAACGTCGGGCTACACGAGCACCTCGGACACATCGATCAACTCGGGGAGTACCAACACGGCATACGGCTCCGGAAGCACTGTGATCGTCGGCGGGGCTGATGGGCAGACCGGTCTGATTCGGTTCGACAATCTCTTTGGCAACGGGCCGAATCAGATCCCGCTGGGGTCAACGATTCACTCGGCGAGTCTGCGACTGAATGTCACCACCGCGACGGGTGCCGAGGCAACTCTCGCCATGCATCGCGTACTGACCAACTGGTCCGAGGCATCGACCTGGAATTCATTGGCGAGTGGGCTGGTTCGCGATGATGTGGATGTGGCGACGGTGGCCGATGCCGAGGTGAGTGACTCGACGACAACAGGTGTGCAGACCCTCTTGGGGTTGGAGGAGTCGCTGCAAGCCTGGAGCGACGGTGGGATCAACCTGGGTTGGGCGCTGTATGGAGACAACGCCACAGACTGGTCGTTTACCTCCTCCGAAGGGGGCACGACCGCGCTCCGCCCGATGTTGCTGATCGACTTCACCCCGCCAGCCGCCGTGACCGTGGAACTTCGCGCGACCGGCGAAGTGCGAGTGAATGCCTCAACGGCGAATGCTCAGTCGACCTCCGCAAACTCACGAAATTCGCATGACGCCGTGGGGATCGATGCCAATGGAAACTACGTCACTGTCTGGACCAGCGACATAACAGATGGCAGCGGGACCGGTGTGTATGGGCAACGCTACAACGCCCGAGGCGTCGCGCAGGGACCGCAATTCAAGATCAATCCAACGACCACCGACAACCAAGCCTGGGCCTCGGTCGCGGTGAAGGCGGACGGCGGTTTCATTGTCACCTGGACCAGTTCCAATCAGGACGGCAGCGGACAAGGCGTCTATGACCGGATCTTCACGGCTGCCGGAGTCGGAGGCAGCGAGTTCCTGGTCAATACCACAACCAGCGGAACCCAGCATGCCTCCGCGATTGGCGTCGCCGCGGATGGCACCTTTGTCATTGCGTGGGAAGGGAACGGTCCCGGCGATTCGTCCGGCATCTTCGCTCAGCGCTTTGACGCCAGTGGTGGAAAGCTGGGCGGCGAGATTTTGGTCAACACGACGACGGCGAATGGTCAGTCAGACGCTGCGATCGCCGTGGGACAGGACGGCCAGTTCATGGTCGTCTGGGACGATGTTGTCGGAACGCACGGTCGCCGGTTTCTTGCCGATGGAACCGCGCTCGACGCCAGTCAGATGCTCATTCATTCCGATGCGACATCCGGCAATGCAGATGTCGCTACCAACGGAACCGGAGACTACCACATCGCGTGGCGAACGACGGGCGGCGGTGATGACAGCGGGCGCGGGCTGTGGATGATGAATCTGGGGGCCGCTGCGGCCACGGCCGGGACTCCGGTGCAAGTCACCTCCGATACGATTAATGACCAAACCGAACCGGCGATTGCCAGTGATCCCAACGGCAATTACATCATCACCTGGCAAGGTTCCGGACCCGGAGATACCGCCGGTGTGTTCGCTCGCAAGTTCCTGAACGATGGGACCGCGGTCGGTACAGAATTCCAACTGAACGACACCACGGCGGGCTCACAAGTCTCCGTCTCGGCGGCACTGCTCAATCTCAATAACTTTGTCACAGTCTGGTCGGGCAATGGAGCGGGCGATGCCACGGGAATTTTCGCCCGGGTCGATGGAACGCTGGAGAACCAAGCGTCATTCTTGTTTACAACCGATGGTGATGTCACGTCCAGTGGCTCCGCCACACTGGCCAGTTGGACTACAGGACATGTGCTGGCCATCGGACAGCCGAGTCTGACCCTCGGCTCCAACACGACCGGCTTACTCTCCATCGTCGGCAGTATCAATGCCATCGCCAACGATGGCAACGTCAAGATCGAAGGTCTGGATGTCATCCAGCACGACGTTCTGGTGGCCGTCGGAGCCACTCAGGTTCAGCTCTTTGCGGGTGATGTTCTATTCTCGGTGGCGAATACAGAGAACCTCGGCGGATTGACGATCCAAGCAGACGACATTCTGGTGTTTCGCCCGTCAGCTCCGCTGAACTATGCCAACGGCACGATCCAGGTGTTGTTCACGGGCCTGCATTCGGTGGGTGGTAGCTCCATTACAAAAATGGCCGACTTCGACCTGGTCGACCGCCAGACACAGATCGGGGATGTCACCTTGCAGGCGGGTGACCTGATCGTGGCCGACACGGGGGGCGGGGATAATGCCATCCAAGTCTTCCGAGCAACGACAGCGGGCTTCAATACCACGTCGGGGATCACGACCACCCTCCTGAAGGGATCCGAGTTCAGTACGGGTTCGGAGATTCAGGGGCTGCATCTGGTGGAACGCGACATCCGTATGGGAGGCATCACGCTGGTCACAGGAGATCTGCTCGTCGCCACCGAGCATACGACCTCGCTCGGTTCGAACGATCTGTCGGTCACCGAGAACGATGTGACCCGCCTGACTGTGAATCAGACGAGCGTCAATGGCACCGCCAGTGTCACAGCCAGCGTGTTCATGGATGGTTCGGACGTGGCTCTCGACACGAGTGCGGAGGCATTCCGCGCCCTCGCCATGGTCCATGTCGGCGATCCCCCTGATGCGAATGACGAGACTTATACCCTCACGGAGGACGATGTCTTTTCCAGCAACTCCCAGTGGCATCAAAGCGGCTGGTCGTCCCGCATGCAACTGACGTTCGACAACTCGTCGCGGGCCGAGAATCTGGTCGACTTCCCGATCCTGGTGACGCTCGACACGAACCGCTTCGACTATTCATTGACGCAGGCCAACGGAGCCGATCTGAGATTTGTGGATGCGAATGGAGCGGTTCTTTCGTACGAGATTGAGACCTGGAACCCGTACGGACAAAGCGCGATCTGGGTCAAGGTGCCGCAGATCGATGCCAGTTCGAATACCGACTCGATGTGGATGTACTATGGCAATAGCACCGCACCGGCAGGCCAGAACCCGACCGATGTCTGGTCCAACGGGTATGTGGGCGTCTGGCATCTGAATGGCGATCCCACCGGGACTCAGGTGGTCCAGGACTCTTCTTCGACCAACGTCGACGGAACAGCGACCGGGATGGACGCGACGAACCAGATCAACGGCCCCATCGGTGGTGCGTTAAAGTTCGACGGGAGTAGCGAGTTCATACGGATCGCCACGACATCGTCCGATCCGACAGCAGTCGATCCATCCCAACTGACCATTGAAGCGTGGGCCAACTCGACGGGGGACTCCGGCACCTGGGAGCGGATTGTCAACCGCCGAAACATTGTCATTGTCCCGTTTGAGTCCTATGGATTGGCCACATCGACCAGCGACCGAACACAAGTCGTCAATAGCACCGGTACTCCGGATGTGACGGGGACGGTCGGTTCGCTCCCCGAGGATCGCTGGAGATACCTGACTGGTGTGCTTTCGGGTTCAACGTCCAGCCTCTACGTCGATGGGACGCTGAATGCCACTCAAATAGGCGTGACCTCACTCGGGAGTAGCGAGGACGACATCACCATTGGTGCCGGTGAGATGGGTTTCACGTCCACGCTCTCTCAATACTGGACCGGCGGGATCGACGAAGTCCGCCTCTCCAACGTCGCCCGCTCCGCCGCCTGGACCGCAGCCCAGTATGCCTCGATGACCGACTCGGTGATTACTTATGGCGACCGGAAAACGGTGACGGGACTGCTCGACAATGACACGACTGAAACCTCGGGCGGTTTGGTGGTCACACGAGTCGATCTCACCGATCTCGCGGGAGCTACGACCGCAGTGGTGTTGACGGATGGGCGAGTGTTCGTGACTCCCGGGGAGAGCTACCAGAGCCTCGCAGCCGGTGATACGTCGACCAAGCAGATCCACTACACCGTGATGGATGCGAACGGAAACTCCGATCTCGCCACCGCCACGATCATCATTCAGGGAGTCAACGACGCCCCGGTGATCGACACCGGCGTCGGACCGTTGACTCTCACGAGCATCATCGAGAATGCGACAAATCCGCCCGGCAATACGGTGGCGGCGATCATCGCGTCGGCGGGGGGCACACTCATCACCGATGTCGACACGGGAGCACTGACGGGGATCGCCGTGACCGCTGTCGATAACTCCAACGGGCAGTGGGAGTATTTGCTCAACGGGTCGACCTGGCTCGTTTTCTCCGGGGTATCGGAGACCAACGCCACGCTGCTCAATACCTCGGCCAGTGTGCGATTCATCCCCACTGCGAACTTCAGCGGATCAGCAGGAGCGATCACGTTCCGGGCCTGGGACCAGACCTCGGGGACGAACGGACTGACCGGTGTCAACGCCTCGGTCAATGGAGGCTCGACGGCCTTCAGCACGCAAGTGACCACAGCTTCGATCAGTGTGATGCCGGTGAACACTTCCCCCGTGGTGGTGACCAATCTCGGACTGACCGTATTCGAGGGAAGTTCGGATCTGCTAGACAACACACGGCTGACAGCTAGCGATGCGGAGAACACGCCCGTTCAACTGGTCTATACGGTGAGTGCGCTCCCATCGCGTGGTCGCTTGGAAAGAGTCTCCGCACCGGGGACCGCGATCACGACGTTCACCCAGGCCGACCTGAATAGCAGTGCGATCCGCTATGTCCATGATGGCGGCGAGACGACCTCGGATGGCTTCAGCTTCTCGCTGACTGACGGGGCGTTGACCGTGACGGGGACGTTTGCGATCACGGTCACTCCGGTGAACGATCTCCCCGTGATCACCGTGAATACGGGCCTCACCGTGAACGAAGGCGGGATTCGCGTCCTGTCGACCACGAAACTGGCTGCGACCGATGCCGACAACACGGCCACGCAACTGGTGTATACGGTCAGCGCGCTCCCCGCGCACGGTCGGTTGGAGAGAGTGGTGTCTCAGGGCGTGGCGATCACCACCTTCACCCAGGCCGATCTCAACAGCAGTGCGGTTCGTTACGTGCATGATGGCGGGGAGACGACCTCGGATGGGTTCAGCTTCTCGGTGTCCGATGGAGCTGCCACCGCCACAGATTCGTTTTCGATCACGGTGACTCCAGCCAACGACATGCCAGTCGTCTCGACGCAGACCGGTCTGACCGTCCTCGAAAGTGGCACTGTCGTGATCCCGTCGAACAAGCTGAGTACCACCGATGCCGACCATGTTGCGGGGAGCCTGACGTATACCGTCACGGGTGGCCTCGGCTTTGGTCATCTTGAAGTGGTTACTGCGCCGGGGGCATCCATCACCTCTTTCACCCAGGCTCAAATCAACGCCAATCAGATCGTCTACGTTCATAGCGGAGCCGAAAGCACGGCGGAGTATTTCGCGTTCTCGGTCTCAGATGGGTCACTTTCAGACACCGAGACGCTCACCCTCGCAATCACGCCGGTGAATGATTCCTCCGACTTTGTGGCCAACCGCCTGACGATCTCCGAAGGCCAGACCCTCACGCTGACAGACTACAACCTGCTGACCAACGATGACGACACGCTCGCGACCTCGTTGGTCTATTCGGTGAACTCCGTCACAGAGGGCCGGTTCGAGTTCGCCGCGTCTCCGGGGGCTGCGATCACCTCGTTCACCCAGGACGACATCAACAGTAGCCGCGTGCGGTTCGTCCACAATGGAGGCGAAGCGGCTCCCGCGGCTAACCTGTCGGTGACGGATGGGGTTGTGACAGTCGGTCCGAACTTCATGCTGATGACCTTCAGCACTGTGAACGATCCCCCGACGATTTCCACGAACACGGGACTGACCCTCAGCGAAGGGGCCACGCTGACAATCAGCAGTACCAAGCTGGCTGCCAGTGACCCAGACAACACAGCCGCTCAGCGGGTCTTCACGGTGTCCACCGGTCCCCTCAATGGGCGATTGGAGAAGTCGACGAACGCTGGGGTGTCGATCACTTCGTTCACCCAAGCCGACATCAACGGCGGGATCATTCGGTACGTCCACAACGGCGGTGAGACGGTCTCCGACTCGTTCGTGTTTTCGCTGAGCGATGGGACTGCCACGGTAACGGGGACGTTCGCGATCAGCGTCACACCGGTGAATGATGGCCCGCTGCTGACGGTCAATTCGCTAACGGTCAATGAGGGACAGACTGTCACTCTGACCACGTCTCAGTTTGACGCCAGCGACCCCGATTCGCTCACGCTCACCTTCACGGTGAGTAGCTTGGCACATGGTGAGTTTCGAATTACTGGCACCGG
>JAYSVZ010000373.1:0-5185 GCA_043718305.1 Planctomycetota bacterium
GGACGGGCTTTCCAGCCCGTCCCTGAAAGGCCATCTTACGGGGACATCATTTTCGACCGCTGGCTCTAGATCGAGAAAGGGACACGATGTCATCCGAAACTCCCTCCGAAGGCAAGGCCATCCAACCGGTTACCGTGGCTCATCCGTCGGCTATTACCGTCCAGGAAATCTTAGCCTTGATCGTGGGTGTGACGCTTTGTGACCTCACCATCTTTCGCGGTGAAGGCCATTTTGGTCTGGCGATTCTGTTGGCCGTCCTGCCGTTGTTGCTGGTGATCGGTTCACCGAAACGGTCCATGAATTCGGCGCTGGCGATGATGGCATTCTTGCTGGCGGGCGTAGCGCTCCGTCTGGCGTGGTGCGGATCGTGGGGAGCCGTCGTCGCGGGTGGGGCCTGTCTGGTGGGTTTCACGATGGCCTTGGCAGGCATCCCGCCTTATATCACGCGAGGGCTCGCCTTTACGGCTCAGATCGTCGCTGCCGGGCACCGGGGGCTGAGCTTCTACGCTTCGCGACTGGGCGGACGCCGCACTGAGAGCCAAGCGAAACGTCCAATGATGGCTGTCGGACTGCCGATCGCGGCTCTGCTCGTTTTCGGAACGATGTTCATTCTGGCCAATCCGGATGTCGTCCGCTCCATTGGGACTCAGTTCGAGCAGTTCGTCAACCTCAGCCTGGAGTGGATGAAGCACTTCTCGTTCTTTGAGATCCCTTTCTGCATCGGAGCCGCGTGGCTGCTCGTGGGGATGCTACGCCCGGCATCGCGTGAATCGGAGCCTTGGGAAGTGGTGGACGATCCCGCAGTCCCTGGGCCAACACCGCTGTTCGAAGCGTATCGCAACACTCTGATCACCTTGATCGCACTCTTCGCAGCTTATCTCCTGTTTGAGTTCCGCACGCTTTGGTTTCGCGAATTTCCGAAAGGGTTCCACTACTCCGGCTATGCCCATCAAGGAGCTGGCTGGCTCACGGCAGCCCTGGCCTTGGCCACGGGACTCTTATCGCTCGTGTTCCAAAGGCGAACCCTCACCGACGATCGCGTCGCCCAACTCCGCAAGCTGACTTGGATCTGGTCGGTGGAGAATCTGTTGCTCGCGGCTGCGGTGTACAACCGGTTGTCGATCTACGTTGGCTTCAACGGGATGACGCGGATGCGGATGATCGGGTGGCTCGGGATTACGTCGGTCGTGGTGGGGTTCTTGCTGGTGCTTTGGAAGATCTCACGGAACCACGACTTTCGCTGGCTCCTGAGAAGGCAACTCTGGACAGTCTCCTTGGCGGCTTATCTGTATGTGGTCTTGCCGATCGATCGCTGGACGACGAGCTTCAATGTCCAACGGATCATGAACGGCGACTCCGCTCCGAGTGTTCAGCTCAGCGAGCATCCCTTGAATGCGGAAGGCTATCTGATGCTCGAACCGCTGCTGAAATGCCCCGATCCGATCATTCGAAAAGGGATCGTCGCGATGCTGGCTGCCCGACACCGAACCTCTGTGATGGAGGACACTCGGCGTCAACAGGCTGGCTGGACAGCAAGGCAGATTGCTGAGGATCGCCTTCACGAACGCCTGAACGCCTTGGCGGAACTCCAAGGGATTGATCCCGGGACGATTACCGACGACCTGGCGGCGTTTCGGGAGTATGCTTATCAGTGGTACTGACTGCGAATCAGTGGGGGAATACCGTTCCCCTTCCGGCTCCCCTCTCCCCAGGGTGAGGGGCAGGGGTGAAGGTGAGCGTCAAGAAGACTTCCGACGCCACGAATGATTTGTTTCCGATTGTGGTGGCGCACCACCCATCTTCAGTGCCTTACGGGACATCAACCCCGACGTTCCCCTTGATGTTCCCGAGCACCAAGTTGTTCTTCAACACCGCCTTGCTCTTCCACAGGAATACTCCGTAACCTTCATTGTTCAGGACGCGATTTGAGGAGCAGGTCGTACCCGTGTCTTCCGCGAATAAAAGGCCGGAGTCTGACCGGTTCGTCGTGGCGATGCTTCTCGAAACGGAATTGTTACTCACTGTCGTCTTGGATGACTTCAAGATACCGATACCAATCCCCGTATTGTTCGACAGGGTGTTTGAGCTGACCGTTGTGGACTGGCAGTTTCCGATCATGACCGAGTAAGCCGGGGGAGCGCCGTAACCGTTCCCGGTCAGGGTATTACCTTGGATCTTCAGGCCGCTCACAAATGACAAGCCGACAGTGGCATGAGACGGACCGGCCTGGGTTCCTCCCCCTTGATTCCCGGAGATCCGACAATTAGATATGGTGCAGTTGTAAGCCCCCTCATAAATGTTGGGTTCAATATCAATCCCACAAGCTGGCAAGGTGCCCCACGTATTCACGAATTCGGAGTCCTTGATCGTGACGTTCGTGGCATCCGTAACGGTCAAGCCTTGCCGACGGTTCTCATCGCAGACAACACCCTGAATCGTCAAATCACGGCTATCGTCACCGATATAGATTCCGTCCCCCCAGCAGTCATCGATTTTCGTACCCACGATGCGAACTCGGCGGGAATCACGGATCTCGATCCCCATCCCCCACTCCCCCGCCGTTCCCAAATGTTCAAACCGCTCCCCCAGAATCGTTCCGCCATAAACGATCACCCCATCAGTCCCTTGAATCATCACAGCCCGGTAATAAGCCGACTCCGTGGGGTTGATGGCCAACACAACTCCCCGTAAGTCAAGGATGCGTTCCGCTGCGGGACGGAGCCCGATCGTGCCATCCACAAAATACGCTCCGGCTGGAATTATCTTTCCGGAGTCCAACAACGATTGCAAGTAGGACGTGTCATCCTGAAATGCGAAGCTCATCTTGGCTGAAGATTAGACCAATGCGATGGTCAACACAAATCGAGTGAACATAATGCTGCCTGGCATGGATCGAGTTTGTCCGAAACCCCCGTTCCGGAACCGTCAGCCGTAATGCATCAATGAAGACCGTCACTGAAATGCTGAGCGGCCCTTGCCTTTAACGTACCCCATGGATCGCCGATTCAATCGAAGTCCCCTTGAACAGACCACAAGTTTCTAGACCAATCGCGAGGAGTTGTGCGGTTGTGCGGGTTAAATGGAAGGGAGACTGGGACTGACCGCCTCGATGCTCACGTCATCGCGGCTTTCGCACGGCATGTTCAGGTCTCCTCACGGAACAGAATACTCTGCGTTTCCCGCGCCCAACAATCGTGGGGAAGTCCAGAATTCACCCTCAACCCGGAATGGGGAACACTGATCTTCACTCATCCCGAAGAGCTTTACGATTGAGCAGTATCTCAAAATCCGGCTCCGGATTAGTGTGGATTAGTGTGGATTAGTGTTCCAAATCTGACACTGAAAACCCGTTCGGAAATTGCTCTAGATTTTCCGTAGTGTGAAAGACTGGCCAGCCGTCGGGAAGTCCAGAGCCTCGTCCGTCACGTTTTCGGTCGATCACATCTCGGGAAGTTCATCCTCATCCATCATCTCCATTGCGGCCTTAGATGGGTCGAGCGGTTCGGTGACGATGTACTTGCCATCGAACCACCGCATGAGATCGACCTGTTTGCAACGAACGCTGCAAAACGGGAAGTAGGCCGCTTCGCGGTCTTCCGAGGTGAGAAACTTTTCGCAGATCGGGCAGGTGACCGGCTGGATCATGGCACGGGGCTCGGAACTGTGGGAGATGCGGGCAGTGTCGCGTGGGACGCCTGAAACCGCAATTCGCCGTCGGGGGCGATCTGGATAGTCAGAGCCCCTTCACGAGAAGTCGTGTGGACTTCCGGGGTGCGGTGGTAGACCTCCTCCATGCGATCATGGACATCGGTGCGGTTGCTGACGAGTACCCACTTCGGATCAACCCAATCGGCCAGCGCCGGGGTGTTCGCCGACTTGCCGCCATGGTGCGGAGCGAGCAACACATCGACCGGCTGCGCGGGGAGTTGCAGCACTCGGTTTAACCCCTCTTGCTCCAGATCGCCCGTCAGCAGGATCGACCGCCCGGCATAGGTCACGCGGAGGACCAGACTGTCGGCGTTGTCGAGTTTGGCGGTGTGATCGGCGGGGGGGTGGAGCACCTCGATGGTCACTTCGGGATCGAGTTGGATGCGGTCTCCCGCGAAGATGAACTTCAATTCGCTCCCCTGGTGGACCAGCTTTGCGAAGAGTTCCTCCAGCTTTTCCTGTTCAAAGTCGACACATTGCGGGGCAATGAGGAGCGTCCCCACGAGCGCTCGCGTGGCGAGGTCGATCCCACCGTTGTAGTGGTCATGGTCGGCATGTGAAATCACGAGAGCATCAATCTGCGGATTCTTTCGCTCCCACAGCCTCGATTGCACGGCCATCGCCGCCTGCCGCCCATCGCCCATTGAGCCGCAGTCGTAGAGCAGTGACCGCCCATGGGGGCACTCGATCAGAATCGCTCCGCCGTGCCCAACATCCAGGACGGTACACCGTAAGCCCGGTGTGGCAGCCCCCGGCAGACAAGCGACCGCCAGCCAGCCCGCTGTCCAGATCAGTGCTCCTCGTCCCGCCCAGCGGCGGACCGTTTTGGAACGAAACAGCAACGTCCCCAGCAAGCACGCATAGAACCCGACCATCCATACGAGTGATGGAGCGGGCGAATCACCACTGCTCCCCGGCCACGCTGCCACCCACTCGACCGATGACACAAAGAGTTCCAGCGACCACCGAAACGGAATTGCCACCCACCCCGCGATTGGAGGAAAGAGCAACCCCACCGCCAGAAACAAATAACCCAGCCCGAGGACGAGCGTCGAAAGCGGCGTCAGCAAGGCATTGACCAGGAGCCCCGCAGGCGAAACAAGATGAAACGTCCGCATCAGAATCGGAACGGTGACCAGCCACACCACGGCAGTGATCAGATAACCCGAGACGAGCCACCGGCCCACTCTGGACGCGACCCGTGAGAACCACGACTGCTCCCCTTCGAGGACGCGATCGACAAAGGTCTCTCGCTGCCGACGGGCGAGCCACTGCGTCGAGACGATGATCGCCGCGACAGCGACGAACGAGAGCTGGGCTCCGACATCGAACAGATCGGACGGGTTACGAATGAGCAGAATCAACGCACTGACCGCGAGAGCTTGAAGCCCCTGTGACCGGCGACCCGTGACGCTAGCCAGCAAGGTCAGCATCCCTAGCACCACAGCCCGCATGACCGGTGGCCGATTCTCGACCA
>JAYSVZ010000374.1:0-5184 GCA_043718305.1 Planctomycetota bacterium
GTCAGCTCTCGGGAACATCCAGCAATTCTCGCAACCGCCCTCGGGCACGATGCAATGCTGTTCGAACGGCGTTCTCGTTCATCTGCATCCGCTCGGCCAGTTCACGGTGATTCCACCCGTGGAGCACATGCAGCACGAAGATCTCCGCCTGCTTCTCGGGGAGCTTCGTGAGTGCCTCGCGAAGCCTCTCCGAAAGCTCAGCTGCGACTGCGAGTTCCGCGGGGTCATCGCCCGTGGAGGCCAACTCTCCCGTGGTTCCCGTCAATTGCCGCGTATGGGCCACGATCAAATCGCGGCGTTTGCGAACCCGATATCGCAGTCGCAACCGATCGATCCCCCGCATGGTCGCCAACCGAGTCAGCAACGCTGGCCAACTTTCGACCGCCTCGCGGCGCGAGATTTCGATTGCTGCCAGAAATGTCTCCTGGAACGATTCCTCAACGTCGGCTCGTACGCCGAGCAGTTTCCAAAGAACGCTCCAGACGGTCGGCCCTTCGCGAACCACGATGGCGTTCCAGTCCGTCAAGTGCGACCTCATCGGGTAAGTGGAGTCGGCCATCACGAAGATGATCCGAACGGTGACACTACTAAAGTCGCTGGCGGCTCAATTGTGTTACAGAGAATATGGCCATGTTTTCGAACTTCCTGAAAGTCGGTCAATGAGTCTGATCCGTGTATGCGTCAAAAAAGTGGGCAGTTGGTCCCACCACGGTGGTTCATGGTTTGTCTGGGCACGGGATCGCTCGGTCTAGGTGGCCCCCAAACAGAGACCAGAAAGTGGAACACACGGAACACCCAGCGCGGCCCAGCCGCAACCGAACGTCGAGGAGTGCCAGCAGAAGCCAGGGGGGCGGCGGCGAGGAGGAATGGCCGCAAGAAACTCAAAAAACGCAAAGGGGGAGCCTGCCGGATTTTTGCGTTTTTTGCGTTTCTTGCGGCCACCAATCTCGTTGCCTAAAAAGATGTCTCGCAAGCTGCGAGACTCTGAACGATGAGTAGTACGGAATACACGGAAAAAGAACCGGAGAGGAAATCTCTCGGTCGGATTCCACGGGTTCGTCAATGGCCATCGCCACAGCGTCGCCCTTCGAACGGTTTCCGCCCTCTTCTTTCCGTACGACTCACGTCACAAATGTACGCCCGCTGCGCAAACTTTTGATGGTCGCGAAGCCTCTGGACCCCAACGGGGTTGCAGGGGATAGCCCAGGGTCGCGACCATCGGGAGCGCACCCTGGGAATTCACCCCGCGCCCGAATCAACCCTGAAGGGGTTGTCCACTCGCTCGTCCAGAGTAGAACCCCGTCAGGGTTCGTCCCCCGGCAGCACCTGACTCAGGGTAGGCTCCCGCTGGTCGCCAACCCTGGGCGATCCCCCGTAACCCCGTTGGGGTACAGAGTGGTCTCTCGATGGGCCTTCTGGCTGATGGCTGACTGCTTCCACATCGGTTGCGGCTGTGCCGCGCTGGGTATTCCGTGTGTTCCGTGGTTCAATCCTCTGGAATCAGTCGCCTCGGAACGTGCTCGCCAGGGTGTGCCTACTTTTGCGATGTACACACCCGTCTGATCCTCCGGATTCTCCGCCCAATCGCTGTTCGTCCCTTTGGCTGGTACAATGCTTGGTCCTGTGTCCGTTCGCCTCTGCCCGATCGTTGTTCTGTCATGTCGCTTCGCATCACTAACCTGACTGTCCCTGTCGAACATCCGGAGGGGCTTCTACTGGATTTGGTCGCGAAGCGGCTCAAGGTCGGGGCGGGCGATTTGGTCCGTTATCAGATCATTCGCAAGAGCCTGGACGCCCGCAATCGACGCGACCTGACCTTTGTCTATTCGATCGTGGCCGAGCTCAAGAACGAGGCGGGCGTCATTCCGCACTTGAAGCGGGATAAGAACATCCAGCCGTACGAACCGGAGGTGTTCGACGACCCGGCCAGTGGGTCGCGGCCTCTCGAAGAGCGCCCCGTGATCGTCGGCACCGGGCCTGCCGGGCTTCTGGCGGGGTACTATTTAGCGCTCAAGGGATACCGTCCGCTGCTGATCGAGCGCGGGACGGCGGTCAAGGAACGCGTCCCGGCCATCAAGGCCTTCGACCGCGGCGGCCCGCACGACACCGAGAACAACTACCTGTTCGGCGAGGGCGGGGCCGGGTGCTTCTCCGATGGCAAACTCACCTGCCGCTTGACCGGGGCCGATGCCGATTGGGTGCTGCGGTCGTTCGTCACCTGCGGCGGGCGCGAGTCGCTGGTCTACGAGCATCGTCCGCACCTGGGAAGCAACAAGCTGCCGCTGATCTGCCGGAACTTTCGAAGAGAGATCGAGCGGCTGGGCGGAGAGTACCGGTTCCAGTGCCGCATGGAGGGGATCGATGTCGACGAGGGGCAGGTTCGCGGCCTGCACACATCGAGCGGGTACATCCCGACGAAGCATGTCCTGCTCGGGATTGGACACAGCGCTCGCGACAGCTACGAGATGCTCCTGGGCATGGGAATCCCCCTCGCGCAGAAGGCGTTCCAACTCGGCCTCCGCATCGAACAGCCGCAAGAACATGTCAACAAATGGAAATACGGCAAGGACAATTACCTCGAACTCCTGGGAGCTGCGGATTACAGCATCGTGGCCAATGGGCAGCGCGATCTCTATTCGTTCTGCATGTGTGCGGGCGGAATCGTGATGCCGAGTATCTCGGAACCGAACCGCCTCTGCACGAATGGCATGAGCAACTCGCGGCACGATACGCCGTATGCGAATAGCGGACTGATGGTCACGCTCCAACCGAACGAGTTCGGCAGCCCCCACCCGCTGGCCGGGATGGAACTCCAGCGGAAGTACGAGACTGCCGCCTTCGAACTGGCCGGTCGCAACTACGAAGCCCCAATCATGTGGGCCAAGGACTTTTTGGAGGGCCGCACGCCGAAGCTCGGCGAATTGTTCCCGACAACGTATCAGCGCGGCGTGCAAGCAGTTGACCTGCGGCATGTGATTCCCACCGTAGTCACCGAGGCGATCCGCGCGGGTCTTCCCGCGATGGATGCGAGGTGGAAGGGGAAGTATCTCAAGGGAGCCACCCTCGTCGGCCCCGAAATGCGCGGCAGCTCCCCCGTCCGCATCGACCGCGACACCCGCACGCGAGCCACTCCGGGATTTAAGGGCCTGTACCCGATCGGCGAAGGAGCCGGTTACGCGGGCGGCATCGTCAGCGCGGCGGTCGATGGACTGCGATCCGCGCGAGAGATTGTCCGGCAATTCGCCCCCGTCGGAGTGTGAGTCGGGAGTGCATCACTCCGAGTGATAGCTCCTCGCCAAACATCGCTCGCGGCATGGACCGGTTTCCCCCTACATTCCGTCCACGAACGCTCTACGATTCAAGAGAGGAGCGAGCGACTTCGTAAGACGGAGCGGATCACAATGAGTCTGAGACCGGCACTATCAGCAGAGTTGGGACGACTGCGAGGGTACTCCTCGGCCAGTCCGGTAGCGGTGCATCTTCAGGGGCCTGCCGGAATCAACATCGCCATCGACCTGACTATCGTCGATTCGCTGAGCTGTGCCTTCCGGGAGATTACGGTGCATGTGCCCGCCCTTCAGAACGCAGCGTTTGACGCTCTGAAGAAATGGGCCGAGGCATTGAGCCAGCGGATCACCTACCTCCTCGAACAGCTCAGCCCGCTGGAGTACGACCCGCAGGGGGGCCAAGTGCTAATCCGCTCGACATCGCCAGATCAGCTTCCGGACGGGACGCAGTATTACGAGATGATCCTCTCGTCCCAGGGGACCGGGAACTTTTCATTGCGTCGGTACAAGTCGGTCAAAGGCACCACCGGCCGCGACCCGATCGACATGCAGGTGACGCACGAAGCCCTGTATAAGCTGTGCGATGATCTGGTCGATACCGTGACCGGCCCGTAGCTCGGTCGCTCCGCGACCGAGTTTTCGCGAGGGGATTCCGCAAGCAGGACATTGAGAATGAGTCAAGGCACGCTTGATTTTTCACATTAGCCGGATACGACGAACAAGTAGACATGGTTCATCTCCAAAGGGGTCAATGATGACTGCTCCCAAACGTTCCTGCTTCCTGCTTCCTGCTTCCTGCTTCCTGCTGATCATAGCTGCCAGTGACTGGGCGTTAGCCGTCGATTGCATACCGACCAAGATCAGTACGCACAACTATGACATACGAGTCAACGGCCAAAACGTGCGGGCGAGAGTCCCTTTAGCCGGTGCCGAGCGGTCCGATGGTTACAGTTCTTGCGGGTACGGCGGTTCAGGGCCATTCTGCCCCGATGGGCACAAGACGACCCTCAACCGGCATTTCGCCCATATGCATGTCAACCATTCGCTGCCGAAGATGGGGACTTATGAAGTTGGGGGTAATGTTATAAACATCGAAGTGACATCCGCACTCGTCAACAGCTACTATGAAACCGCCAAGTTCCCTCCGCCAAACTGGACCCCCGTCGGCGACCAGGATTCATCCATGAATTGCCACGGCCACTCCACGGGATACGGAACGTTCATCGACCCGTCCGGCAACGGGATGGGGGCGATTAAATTTGATGACTACATGCTAACAGGGCCCGCCGATGCCACCCTGATCTGCAACGCTGATTATGAACACTCCGGCTTGATTCAGACCATTCAGTGTGGTTCGGGGTCACAACTGAACTGGAAAATCAAATTCGCCAAAGAGAAATGGAACGAGAGTAAGATTTATAAATGGGATGGGACTTGCGCGGTGCCAGCCGTACCCAAAGTCCCCCAACCTTATTTTGCTGCCAAGAAGAAGCCCTAAACGAAGACACATCTTTCATCGGGGGACTCTTTTTGCGATCGAGGTGTGATCTTGTCAAAGCAAATCTTGTGGTGGGCTGTCGGAGTGACGCTTGTCATTTTGCCAATCATGTTTCTGCATCGGTCCCGCGGACCGGCCCCCGCCCCTTACGTGGAACCCACCTTCAGTGAGATGCTCGCCCTGCGCGATCCGCTGGCTCCTAAAACCGTGAACCGCCTGCGGATTGAAGACTACATCAGGCGTGTGGGGAGCGAGAGCTTTGATGACTGTGCCCGGCGGATCGCCGTATCGGAATTCTCTCTCGAATGGGCGAACCTTCAAGGGCATCACCAGCCAGCTCACTTCGACGAAGTCTTGGCCAATCGCCGCGTCGCCCGGATCTATGAGATCTTAAAGGCT
>JAYSVZ010000375.1:0-17173 GCA_043718305.1 Planctomycetota bacterium
TGGCCCCGCCCCGGGGGTAAGGGGCTGCACACCACGGAATCGACCCCCAGGGCATCGAACCCGACGGCCGCCCCCACGATGTCGACAATCGAGTCGATCGCCCCGACCTCGTGGAAGTGGATCGCGTCGAGCGTTGAGCCGTGGACGCGGGCTTCGGCCTCGCCGATGACGCGGAAGATCGCCGTGGCGATCGTCTTCGCCTGCGGGGTCAGGCCCTCCGCCCTCTCGATCATGCGGGCGATCTGGGAATAGCCGCGATGCGGCTGCCCCGGTGGGTGCTGAATCTGGACGGCGGTCGCCCGAAAGCATGACTTCATGACTGTCGAGAAGGTCAGATCGACCCCTGGAATCCCCAGCGAGGCAATCGCCGCCCGAATCCGCTCGGGGTCGACACCCGCATCGACCAAAGCGGCCAGCGTCATGTCACCGCTGATCCCGGTGGCACATTCCAGATAGGCAATTCGCATCAAGTGACTCGCAGCAGAGGGCAGACGAATGAAGCTCGATTGTAGGTCTGACGAGGCAATCAGCGGAAGGAATGACTTCTGAACTCTCACGGCTGGCTGGTGCTCATCACGAAAGTCCGTGCGAGCTGTGACACGGCTGGCCAAGTTGTCACAGAATGGGGGCCGCAAGAAACTCAAGAAACGCAAAAAGAAGAGCTGGCCTCTGTCTTGCGTTTTTTGAGTTTCTGGCGGCCCACTCCCCTTCACCGATCGATGGGGTCTCCGCCCCCGCCTGCGTATTGGTTGCGGTCCGAGGCATCGCTGGGGCTTCGGATTTCCTTCTGCAATGTGACAAGCTACACACTGGCCAGCCGTGCAAGCGGTGATGGAGACGCTTCGGGAGCCCAGAACGGTTGGCTACAATCTCATATCCTCCGTTCCGCAAACCTTGATTGCCGCCCAGCGGCCCCCAACCGATGGCTGACCCGCACGCCCTGACTCGCCAACTGCAAAAGAACAACGGATCGAAGATCGTCCTGCTCGTCTCCGCTGGAGTCGGCGGGTTGCCGCTGGAGCCGGGTAGACTGACGGAGTTGGAAGCAGCGACGACGGCTAAATTTGCTTCATTGTGTCGCAAATCGAGATGAAGGAAGATCGCCCCGAGAGTTTCAGTCGCTGAGGTCTGGATCGCCGACCGCAACGTGTCTGATGTCGCATCCTAGGTTGAGAGCATGAACACGCCAGCCCCCAAGCCAGTGGTCCTCATCATTCGTGATGGTTGGGGGGCGAGTCCGCTGCCCACGACACTCGACATCGCGGAAGGAAACGCCGTCCGATTGGCGGAAACTCCGATTCACGATGTGCTTCGCGTGAAGTACCCATTGGCGCTGGTGGAAACCTCTGGCGAAAATGTTGGGCTGCCAGCGGGACAGATGGGTAACTCAGAGGTGGGGCATCTCAATCTCGGCGCGGGCCGGATTGTGTACCAAGACCTCACGCGGATCAATCAGTCGATCCAGGAGGGCGACTTTTTTCAGACGCCCGCTTTCCTCGATGCTATCGCACACGTCAAGGCCCGCAAATCTCGCCTGCACCTCGTGGGGCTGTGTTCTGATGGGGGCGTCCATAGCCACCTGAATCACCTTCTGGCCTTGCTCGACCTCGCTTCGCGGGAGCATGTGAGCGAAGTCTTCGTCCACTGCTTTACCGATGGTCGTGACACAGCTCCGCAATCGGGGGCGGCCTTTCTGAAACAACTCGACGAGCAGATTTCGGCCACGGGTGTCGGACAGATTGCGAGCATCGTGGGCCGTTATTACGCGATGGATCGCGATAATCGGTGGGAACGCGTGCAACGGGCCTATGACTGCTTGGTGCATGGAACCGGTGACATGTTCAGTGATGCCCAGGCAGCGATGCAGCATTCCTATGCAGCGGGCGTCACCGATGAGTTTGTGCCCCCATCCGTCATTGCGGAGTCGAGAGAAGAAGTCGCCCACAATCGAATCGCCAGTGGCGATGCGGTGATTTTCTTCAACTACCGATCGGATCGGGCGCGAGAGATCACGCGCGCACTCACGGACCCCCAGTTTCAAGGGTTTCCTCGCCAGGTCATTCCCGATTTGCATTACGTGTGCATGACCGAGTACGACGAGACACTCCCGCTGCCGATGGCCTTTCCCCCGGATCGCTTGAACCGCATGTTGGGACAAGTCTTGGCCGATGCGGGGCTGCGTCAACTGCGCATCGCGGAAACGGAGAAGTACCCGCACGTCACGTTCTTCTTTAATGGAGGGATCGAAACACCACTCCCCGGAGAAGATCGCGTTCTCATTCCATCTCCCAAGGTGGCCACGTATGACTTACAGCCCGAGATGAACGCTCCGTCAGTCACCGCAGCTGTGGTTGATCGAATCCGTGACCAGAAATACGACGCCATCATTCTGAATTATGCCAACGTCGACATGGTGGGGCACACGGGCAGCATTCCAGCGGCGATCAAGGCGGTCGAAACCATCGACAAGTGTGTCGGCGAAGTGGTGGAGGCGGTTCTCGCCGTGGGCGGAGCAGTCCTCGTGACAGCGGATCATGGGAATGCTGAAAAGATGCTCGATGAGAATGGGCAACCCTTCACGGCGCACACGACCTACCCCGTCGAGATGATCTATGTCGCAGCAGATGCCGCGCATGTGACCGTCCGGCCCGGCATTCTGGCCGACATCGCGCCCACGATCCTCGACCTCTTGCATATTCCAGTTCCTGCGGAGATGACTGGTCGATCATTGCTTGTGAGGGACTCAGGCTGGGGGGCGAAAATAGTCTCCCCGTAAGACGGCCTTTCCAGGCCGTCTGGCCTGAAACACCGACCTTGGACGGCCTGGGAAGGCCGTCCTACGGGTACTTTTATTCCCGTCACTTGCCTAAGCTGTCCTTCGTGCGGGTTCCCCACGGTGAGAAAGATTCTCGATGAACCAACTCTATTTCGGTGACAACCTGCGGGTACTCCGGGAGAGCCTCGCCGACGAGTCGGTCGACTTGGTCTATCTCGATCCGCCATTCAATTCCAAACGCGATTACAACCTGCTGTTCAAATCGCCGAAAGGGCAGAAGAGCGAGGCGCAGATCGAGGCGTTCAAGGATTCGTGGTCCTGGGGCGATCAGGCCGAACGGGAGTTCGATGAACTGCTGCATCAAGCCAACACCGACGTGGCCGAGATGATGAAGGCCCTGCGGGCGTTCCTCGGACAGAACGACATCATGGCCTACCTCACGATGATGGCCAACCGACTGCTGGAAGTGCACCGCGTCCTCAAACCGACTGGCTCGCTCTATCTCCATTGCGACCCGACCGCATCGCATTATTTGAAGCTCGTGCTCGATGGCGTGTTCGGAAAACTGCTGTTCCGTAATGAGATTGTCTGGAAGCGAGCCTTCACGGTCAAAGGCAATTTCGGCCAAGGCAGCAAACACTTCGGACAGAATACGGACACTGTCTTCTTTTATTCGAAGACCGACGAGTACCACTTCAATCCGCAGTTCTCTCCGTATTCCGAGGAGTACCTCACGGAATTCTTTCGCTACGCGGAATCAGACGGACGCCGTTATCGACTGATCAGTATGATCGGTCCGGGCGGCGTAGCGAAAGGCAATCCGCAGTATGAATTCATGGGCGTCACAAAATATTGGCGATACTCGGAAGTGAAAATGCATGAGCTTCACGCCAGTGGAATGATTGTGCAGACCAAGCCCGGCACAGTTCCCCAGCGTAAGCAGTACCTTGACCAGGGACGGGGAGTTGGTTGTCAATCGCTGTGGGATGACATTCCAGCACTCAGTTTCTCCTCGAAAGAGCGATTGGGGTATCCGACCCAAAAGCCCGTGGCGCTGCTGGAACGGATCATCTCAGCCAGTAGCAACGAAGGGGATGTCGTACTCGACCCCTTCTGCGGCTGCGGCAACGCCGTGCATGCCGCCGAGAAACTCAAGCGGAAATGGATCGGGATCGACATCACGCACCTCGCCATCTCGCTGATCGAGAAGCGGCTGAAGGATGCGTTTGGGGGACGCTGCAAGTTTGATGTGCATGGCACGCCCAAAGACCTCGACGCCGCCCGCGATCTGGCGAAGCGGGACAAATATCAATTCCAGTGGTGGGCCGTTTGGCTCGTGGAAGCTCAGGCATTCCAGGGCAAGAAGAAAGGGGCCGACACAGGGATCGATGGCCTGAAGTTCTTCTACGACCTCGCCGATGAAGACGCCCGAAAGATCGTCATCAGTGTGAAGGGCGGCGGACTCAAAGCCGACGACATCCGCGCCCTGAATCACGTCCGCGAGCGCGAGAAAGCCGACATCGCGTTAATCATTTCGCTGCATGAACCAACCACCAAGATGCGATCCGACGCAGCCTCGGCCGGAATCTACCACGGCGGTCCCCACGGCAAGCTGCAGTATCCCCGCGTCCAAATTCTGACCATTGAGGGGCTGCTCTCCGGTCAACAGAGTGCGTTACACCCCGACTATCAGAAGAACGTCAACTTCAAGAAGGCCAAGCGTGAGCCGCAGCAGTTGCAAAAGGAACTGTTCGACGAAGCCGACTGAAGCCGGGGAGGCCTTACGATGCCGCCTAGGCATCAGTGCCTTCGGAACACGAACCTTCATGGCTGGCAGCAGCCCCCGGCCATGGTGGCTGTCTGTTGGACCGCCTTCACGATCTTGTCGTACCCCGTACACCGGCAGAGATTCCCGGCCAGGTAGAAGCGGATCTCTTCTTCGGTTGGATGCGGGTTGTCTTTGAGCAGCGCTTGCGTCTGCATGATGATCCCGGGGGTGCAGATGCCGCACTGCAAGGCGGCGTTCTCCAGGAACGCATTCTGTACCGGAGCGAGTTTGTCGGGCGAGGCGACCCCTTCGATTGTTTCGACTCGGGAGCCTTCGCACTCGGCGGCCAGCACCAGGCAACTGACGATCGGGCGGCCATCGAGCAATACCGTACAGGCCCCGCAGTTGCCGTTGCTGCACCCTTCCTTGGTGCCGGTCATGTCGAGTGTGTCGCGCAGCACGCCCAGCAGCGTCTGCCGCGACTCGCATAGAAACTGCTGCTCTTGCCCGTTGATGGTGCAGGTGACAACGCGTTTGCGGGACATGGGGGCAGCCTTCGGATGAGGGTTGATTGTTGCGGGGCGATCGATCGGGGGTCTATTTCATCAACGCCAGTCGACGGTCACGAACAACAGGGAACGCGCACATGGGCGTGGTACTGGCTCTCGCCCTTGGCCCGGGCCACGGCTTCACGCAGCGAGCGTTCCACGAGGACGCCGGTGACATGGCGGCGGAACTCGACGGTCCCCCGCATGTCATCGATCGGGCTGGTCTGAGCCCGGGCCGCTTCGCCTGCGACCTTGTAGCTGGCATCATTGGCGGGCTTTCCGAGGAGCGTCTTCGCGGCCTCGCTGGCCAGGATCGGCGTCGGGCCGACGGCTCCCAGCCCGATGCGGGCTGCCGTGATTGTCTGGCCGCTGGCATCCAGAGTCACGCTCACACCGACGCCGACGACGGCGATGTCCATCTCGTTGCGCGGGATGAATCGCCGGTAGTTCGATCCGCTCTGAGCTGCGGGGGCGGGGCAGGTGACCTCGACCAGAATCTCGCCGGGTTGCAGGACGTTCTTTCCGGGTCCGGTAAAGAACTGCTCCAAGGGAACCGTGCGATTCCCCTGCGGCCCGGTGATCACGCAAGCCGCCCCGAGCGCGAGCAGCGCGGGAGCCGAGTCCGCCGCTGGCCCGCTCGTGCAAAGGTTTCCCCCGACCGTGGCCCGGTTCTGAATCTGGACCCCACCGATGATCGAGACCGCATCGGCGATCGCTGAGTACTGATCGCGAATCGCCGCTGACTCCCGCAACTGGTAACAAGGCACAGCCGCCCCGAGACGCAACCCACTGGCACCGGTCACCAATTGGGCCAACTCGGGAATCTTTTTCAGATCGACGACGACGGACGGTCGAAACCGCCCCGTCCGAATATGGTCGATCAGGTCGGTGCCCCCCGCCAAAGGTCGACTGCCCCCTTGGGCCAAGAGGGCCACTGCCTGCGCGAGGGTGCTGGGGGATTCGTATTCGAAGTCATGCATGGTGCGAGCTTCCCAAGGGCGGTCGAGCTGTCTCCGATGTTTCAGGACAGATCAACGTCTGTGATTGGACCGCGTAGAACAGCGGGCGTCAATCGTGGGGGCCGAAAGAATGCGAGACGCACCTTGCGCAGGCCCCCGCCCATCAGGCGGAGCAACCCTCTCTGAATGAGTCTGTGTCGAGCGATGAAGGCCCGTCTGCGATTCTGCGGTGGGTGTCGTCGCGGATTACGGCCACCCGTAGTATAGAGGACGAATGTCTGCCTGCCTGACCCCGGTAGGGGTCTCAGAAATTAGCCGGTGGTTGAGCGCCAGCGACACCACCGGCGCCCGGCCCGCCCTGTGATTGCATCCTGGAGGGATGCCAGAACGCCGGTTCCGAGGCTGCGAGATTCTGGCATCCCTTCAGGATGCGGTCAGAGTTTGGATCGCTTTCCGGTGGTGTCGCTGACGCTCAACCACCGGCTAATTTCTCACATCCCTTCAGGATGAGCCGAGGAATACTTCATCCCTGCAAAGCCTCATCTCGCATTTTTCGCCGAACCCGGTGCGGCCTTGTGCTGTCTGGCTGGCGTCCGAACTTCTCTCGGCGACCGGACTTCCTGTCGTTTGTGCGTTCGGATCGGCCAGAATTCATGGATGTGGGTCTTGTTGCCTCGGCATGGACCGGTCAAAGTCTCGCCGTCGGGAGTGACCATTCGCCGGTGGCGGGTTGTTTATCTTCAAAACTTCGCACAAGTGACGTACACTTGAGCCACGCCTCGCATCCGGGAAAGCGCGAGGTTTCGTATCGAGCAGGCCCCCTCGGCTGGTCGATAACAGAGGATTCCCGTAACGGCTGGTCGGAAGATCTCACGATCTCAACCAGCCCATTGAACGTGTCCCAATCCGCAGCGTTGCTTCCGAGGCGAAACTCGCGGCGTTGCGTTGATCCGGGGCACTAGCCGGAATCCTTGGCAGGACTTGCCAACGGGGACCGCTGGAGCAGATTTCGTGTGGTCGTTGAGAAAGGCGCAAGTCGCCATCATCGTCGCCGGGTGCATGGGCATGGCCTATACCCAGTTGACGACGTCCGCTGTGGTGATTCAGTTTGCACGATCCCTGGGAGCGACCGGGCTGCACATTGGAATCCTGGGAGCCTTGCCGACCGGCATGCTCTTCATGCAGTTCGTGGCGGCCTTCTTCGCGAATCGGATTCGGTATCGCCGACCGCTGTGGGCTGCGGCGTGTTACGCACAGCGGGTCTGTTACCTGCCGATCGCGCTGGGGGCTTGTTTTTTTCCGAGCGTCTCGCCGAGTGTTTGGCTCTGGTCCTTTCTCGCGGTCACGATCGTTGAGCAGGGTCTGGCCCATTTCTCGACACCGCTTTGGATGTCGTGGATGGGCGATTACCTGCCGCACGAGGGACTCAATCATTACTGGGGCGTCCGGCACCGCTGGCAGCAGTACACCGCTGCCGCCTGCATGCTGGGCTGCACGGTGTTCTTCTATAACGGCTCGTCGCAGCTGGTCGCCGCCTTTGCGGTGATCATGACGATCGCCTCACTGCTCGGCGTGGCCGACATCGCCATGTTCAAAAAGGTCGATGAACCTCCCGTCACCCCCGCAACGGCGATCGGGTTCTGGGATTCGTTCCTCGCCCCCATGAAGCTCCCCAGCTTCCGGTCCTACATCGGGTTCATGAGCTACTGGCACCTGGCCTCAATGGTCGGGGCTCCGTTCATCAGCTTGTACCTGCTCGAATATGTCGGCATGGCTCTGTGGCAGGTGTTGGCTCTGTGGACCGCCGCCTGGATCGGCGGAGCCGCGTTCTCCCAATTGTTGGGCAAGCAAGCCGAGCTGCACGGCAACAAAGCGGTGATGAAGGTCTGCGTGCTGCTCAAGCCGATCAACATGTTCTGCCTGATGCTGGCCCCCCGCGATCCGGTCTTGGCATTCTGGACGTTGGTGCCGATGTTCATGCTCGATGCCGTGCTGAATGCGGGCATCCTGATTGCGAACAATGGGTTCCTGCTGAAGAACTCGCCGACCGAGAACCGGACGATGTACATCGCCTCGGGAACGGCAGTCGCCGGCATGGTCGGGGGAGCGACGGCGATCGCTTCCGGGATGGCTCTGAACGCCATGGACGGTTGGTCCTACTCGATCGGCTCGCTGTCCATCACGGGATTCCATGTCCTCTTTGCGATCAGCATGCTGCTCCGGTTCGGAGCGATCCCCGTCGTGAACCGCATCCAGGAACCCTCCACGCACCCGCCAATGCCGGTCTTCTCGACCCGCGTCGTGGTCGTCTCGGTCCGGGTCTACCGCTCCATCCAGATCCGCATCCGCAGCCTGCGCCCGGCGATGGCCGCCAAGCCTGCTCGCACGCCAAGGCACCCGCTGCCGAACAAGTCGACGCAGGCTGTGCCCTAGTGTTGAGCACGCTTCTCGCCGATGGGGAGTTGGCCGTCCAGGGGACTGCCGAGCGCTGCTGGGTTTCAGTGTCTTCCAAGAACTGCATGACATCGGATACTTCAGGCGAGCGACTGTAGCACTCGGAACGTAGCTCAGTCGCTCCGCGACTGAGATTCCGCCTGCAAGACAACCCCCAGAAGTGAGAGGGCTTCGATAAGCGAGTCTGCTCACCGGCGAAATGCGAGTCGCGGTGCGACATCGCCTACCTTGGAATACTGCCAATGGGCGAATGCACCCGACGCGGCGGCATGAAAGCTCACTGACTGGTTGTTGTCATATCGATCTGGATATGATCCGCGTCCCGCAGCCGCTCCAGACCGCCACCACCGATTGATTCATCGAATCACCCACTATGAGCATTCTCGTCGATCGCGAAACCCGGATCATCACCCAGGGAATCACCGGCAAGGTCGGGCTATTTCACAGCCAGCAGTGCCGGGCCTACGCCCAAGAGCATCGCCCCAAAGACAACGTCATGATCGGCGGGGTCACCCCCGGCAAGGGGGGCACTGACATCGATGGCTTCCCGGTGTTCAACTCGGTGGCTGAGGCGGTCCGCAAGACCGGGGCCAACACCTCGCTGATCTTCGTGCCGCCGGTCGCCGCTGCCGATGCGATTATGGAGGCTGTGGACGCTGGGATGCGGCTGATCGTGGCGATCACCGAAGGCGTGCCGGTTCTCGATATGGCTCGCGTGAAGCGGTTCATGCAGGGGACGCCGAAGTCCCGCCTCATCGGACCGAACTGCCCGGGAATCATCACTCCCGAAGTGGCCAAGATCGGCATCATGCCGGGCTACATCCACCAGCCAGGGACCGTCGGTCTGATCAGCAAGAGCGGCACGCTGACCTATGAAGCGACCTGGCAGCTCGGTCGCGTGGGCCTGGGCCAGTCGACCGCCATCGGCATCGGCGGTGACCCGATCATCGGGACCACGTACATCGAACTCCTCCAGATGTTCCAGGACGATCCGGGGACCGAAGCGATCCTCCTCATCGGCGAGATCGGCGGCAACGCCGAGATCGAAGCGGCGGAGTACATCAAGAACTATGTGACGAAGCCTTGTGCCGCCTTCATCGCTGGTCAGACCGCTCCTCCCGGAAAACGGATGGGCCACGCCGGGGCCATCATCAGCGGCGGAGCGGGCACAGCTGCCGAGAAGATGGCCGCATTGACGGCTGCGGGGGTCGAAGTGGCTCCGAGTCCGGCGGACATGGGGGCCGCGGTGAAGCGGGCGATCGAGAAGCGGAAGTAGGGGGTAGGGCGGCCTTTCCAGGCCGTCGTTCCGACTCGTCAGCAGTCAGATCCCTTGCCAGTCAATGGCCGCTGGGGACGGCCTGGAAAGGCCGTCCGACAATGAAAGTCCGCGGACTGCCATTACCAGTCAGCACCCACTCGTTGCAATGCGGCTCGTAGCGCTCCGATGTTCCACACATGGACTTCGGAACCGGAGGTCCGGACCAGCCAGTCTCCATCGGCGGAGAAGCGGGTCTGGCCATGGATGCCTCTGTCGGGGCCTTGCAGGGTCGCCACTCGAGTCCAGGTTCCCGTGGCCAGCAACTCGAGGTCTGACTGATTCTCGCTCATCAACAAGTGTCGACCATCGGGCGTAAAGGCCAGGGGAGCTGTCGTGTAATACGTATCGGTGCTGTATCGAGAAAAGACAACGCTCCAGTCCTTCGTATCGAATACGCGAAACTCATGGGACGAGGAGACTGCGAGCCAACGTCCGTCGGGGCTGAACTCGCAGCGGGAATTGATGGCCACGTCCCAGATCTCGCGAACGATTTTGCCCGTGGCGACATCCCAGAGATCGAGACCGCGGCCTTGGTAGGTTCCCGCCACAGCCCATCGTCCATCAGGACTGACAGAAGCGTACCAGAGATCGGGGCGGGCCTCTAATTCAAACACCCGGCCCGTCGAGCGTTGGATCACGACCGGTCGCGTGACAGCATCGACAACCGCTAACCAGTCGCCGCCCGTGGCGACTTGGGCGTGCCCCACGCCCCACACGGGCGATGCCGTTTGAGGGAAGAGTCGTTGCGGCACCCCCAGGCCTCCCGTCATGAAATCGAACGGGTACTCCTGAACGCTCACCTGCGAGTCACTGATGAGGAGTGCGGTCTGATTGCCCGTCGTGACAAACTGTCCCGAACGAGTGCCCGGCCTGGGAATCGATTGCTCGGCACCGCTCAACAAGTGAACCAATGAGATCCCCTGGTCCCCGGTCACGACCAACCAATCGCCGTCCGGACTGATGCCCGCATCATAGATTTCTTGAGACTCGTGAAGCATCGGTTGGTAGGAGCGGTAGATCTGACTGCGAATGATCGACCAGGTGGACAACGAGCGGTTCCCGCATGTGGCCAGTCGGGTTCCGTCTCGATGAAAGGCTGTGACTCGACCGGGAACCGAAAGCCAGGCCTGTCCCGATTTCATAGTCCACAGCGTCGACTCCCCCAGCAGTGGTTCGGTGGCCATGAGCACTCCGTGCGTCGGGACGAGCAACTGACGGACAGCCGGACCGTCCAGAACCGCGTGCTCCTTCTGTTTCTCATAATTCCAGACGATCACGCGCCTCGCTTGGTCTTTGAGGACGACAAACCGCTTGTCAGCCGTCCACTCGATTTGAACAACACTCGGTGGACAAGGCTGTTGGTCAAGAATGTGCCCCGAGTCGGCCTGGACGCGGACGATCTGCTGGTCTCGGATCAGCCCCAGTTCGCGGTCACCGGGACACCACGCGAAGTTCACAATCGGTTGTTCCGTCGGCCAGTTGGAGCGCTCAGTACCCGTCGCGGCGTCGAAGATCCGCATCCGTGAATCTGGTCCCAGGAGTGCCAGTGACTGGCCATCATGACTCCAGGCGAGGCTGGTTGCGAGTGGCAACTGCGTCAGCGCGACTCCCCGTTCCAAATTCCAAAGACTCGTCCGCCATGCGGCCAGATTCGGTGGATCGTCGGCGGGACCGGAAATGACGGCGGTCTGCCCAGCGGGTGCCGCCCAATAGTAAGGGGCCTCAAACCGACTCGTCTCTAACTGCCTGGAGGGCTTCGCAGAAAACCCTCCGGGAGATGCGTCGTATTGTTCCACGAGAGTCGAGCCCGGCTTTGTGCGGATCGCATGTTGCAGCCCCTCATCCATGGCCACGGAGTAAACGGTCCCCGGGAACTCAATCGTCGACTGCAACTCCAGGTCGATTGGAATGGCCAGCGTGGCAATCAAAGCATCGCGCAGTCGCAACCGGTTCTCTTCGGACAGTTCTTTCGAGGGTACGACCCGGGAGGCCTCGTTTAATGCCCGGAGACTCGCTTGTCGCCGTCCCGGTGTCATCGTCAAGCGCCCGCGTTCGGCCAGTGTCAGGAGCGTATCCCATTGCTGAAGCGAGGTTTCATGCCGGGCCTCATCCAACTGGTCGATCTTCTCCTGCAACGATGTTCCATGCCGTTGGTTGACGATGTTCCATCCCATGAGCATGACGAATAATGAAACCAATCCGATCGTTAACGGTGTGCGATATTGACCGGCGTAATAGCGGCCCCAGTCCCAGACCGTGGGGGGCATGGCTACGATCGGGCGATGTTCCAGAAACCGCTCAAAATCATCGACGAGAGCGGCGGCTGTGGCGTATCGATCGGCGGGAAATTTGGCCATCGCCTTTCCGATGATGGTGGCCAGATCGCGAGGCATCCCCGGGGCCACCTTGCGCAGGGGACGCGGCAGGTCGCACAGGATCCTTCTCAACAGCGCCGCACGGTCTTCGCCGTCAAACACCGGCTCACCGGTGGCCAACTCATAGAGCATCGTTCCAAGTGAATAGAGATCGGTCCGGGCATCGACGATCCCCCGCTGTCCGATCGCTTGCTCGGGACTCATGTAACGCAGCGTGCCCAGGAAATCCCCCGTCGCCGTCAGTTGGGATAAGCCGGTCGCGCGCGCCAGACCAAAGTCGGCCACCCACACCTTCCCACTCTGATCGAGCATGAGATTCGAAGGCTTGATGTCGCGATGAATGATCCCGTTCTCATGGGCGTGCTGCAGCGCGCTCGCGGCATCGCGTCCCAGCTTGGCCAACCACTCCCAACGGGTGGCTCGGCTGGAGCTGGGTGAAGTGCGATCCGCCGGCTCATTCGCGTTCACGGCATTCAGACTGCGGCCTTCGACCAATTGAAAGGCGATGTAATGCACGCCTTCGATTTCGCCCGATCCAAAAACTTTGACGATGTGGGGATGATCGAGGCGGGCCACAATCCGGGCTTCGTGATGAAGCCGGTCGATCAGTTGCGGGTCGGATGCTGATGAGAACGGCAAAACCTTCAGTGCGACCCGCCGGTCGAGTGGGCGTTCGATGGCTTCGTACACCACACCCATCCCGCCGCGTCCGAGCTCGCGGACAATTTCGTAGGGCCCAATGACAGTGGCCGAAGCTGTGATCGTCAAGGGGGATCGGGGACGGGAGTCTGAGTTCCTCGAATCGGTTCGAACAAAAGGAGGAAGCGGTGCATCATCCCAACCATCCGCAGCCTGTGGCCTTTCCACAGGTTCTGATGCGGAGTCGGGGAGTGAGTGTTCAGAGGATCCCAATTTATCCTTCATGCTCGCTATTATAATCGATGGTCCCACCGGCTTCGAATGGTTCGAGGTGAAGCCCCCAAAAGGATGAGCGATGGATTCCCGCTTGAAACCGCCTTCCGCGTCGTCTCCGCTGCTCCTCGCCCAGATCACGACAATCTGGTCGAACATTTTGAAGGCTCGTGGAGGACCGGAGGAGGCGGATGCGGAGGAACTGGCTCGGTTCTTCGAGCGTTACCAGCGACCAGTACTCAGTTACCTGCGGCATTGTGTGGGCGATGAGAATAGCGCTGCAGACCTGTTTCAAGAGTTTGCGCTGCGCTTTGTGCGAGGCGACTTTGCGGGGTCACGACCTCGGAGTGGATCGTTTCGGCAGTATTTGAAGACAGCGCTCGTCAATCTGGTTCGCGACCACTATTCGAAACTTGCGAAACTCCCTCGTCCCGGGATCAGCCAGCCACAAGAGATCCCCGACGAGAACCAACACGCCGAATCGATCGACCGGGCCTTGCGCGATGAACTGCTGGGACGGGCTTGGGAAGGCTTGGAGCGGCAACAGACCGAAGGCGGTCCGCCGAATTACGCGATCCTTCGCGAACGCGTCGAGCGCCCCGACCTGACGGCTGCTGAATTGGGAGTTCGTTTCGCCGAGATCGGAATCCGCGAGGCCACTGATGAAGTCCACACTCGTAAGCTGGTGCAACGCGCTCGAGAGGCGTTCGCGGGACAACTCCTGGATGCCACTCGACAGATGCTGGGAGCCTCCCCATGGAACCAGGTGGAAGAGGAATTAGCGCAATTGGGGCTGTTGCAATACTGCGAACGAGTGCTCAAGGAACGCAGGACTGATCCCGAATCAGGGGCAGCGGGGTCCACTCCCGTTAAGCCGCGAACATCCCCTTGAACCGGGGGTCGCGGCTCAACTCGCTCTCCTTCGAGGGAGTCTCGGCGATCATTCGTTCGACGACCTTGTCGGTGGTCACGCCTTCGCTTTCAGCGGCAAAGTTGACGACGATCCGGTGTCGGAGGACGGGGGCTGCGAGGGCCTGGATGTCTTCGGTCGTGACGTGCGTCCGGCCTTGAAGTAACGCCCGCGACTTAGAACCGAGCAGCAGGAACTGGACCGCCCGGGGGCCAGCTCCCCAACTGAGCCATTCGGTGATGAAGGCCGGGGTTTCCGGTTGGTTCAAGCGGGTCTGCCGCACGAGCGCGAGGGTGTAGTTGACAACATGGTCCGAGACGGGCACCTCGCGGACGAGGTTTTGCAGGGCCAGGACTTCCTCCGCTCCGAGGACCGGAGTGATCTCCTTCGGCTTCGAACCCGTGGTCTGGATGGCGATCTGTTTTTCTTCGGCGAACGAGGGGTACTTCACAAAGACCTTGAACATGAACCGATCTTGCTGGGCCTCGGGAAGTTGATAGGTTCCTTCCTGTTCGATCGGGTTCTGCGTCGCCAGCACGAAGAACGGATCAGAGAGCGGGTGCCGGATCTGGCCGACGGTGACTTGCCGCTCTTGCATCGCTTCGAGAAGGGCCGCTTGCGTCTTCGGCGGGGTGCGGTTGATCTCATCCGCCAGCACCATATTGTGGAACAGTGGACCGTTGATAAACCGGAACTCGCGTTCGCCAGTCGTTTTGTTCTGCTGCAGGACATCAGTCCCCGTGATGTCAGCGGGCATTAGGTCGGGCGTAAACTGAATCCGGCTGAACGACATCGACAACGTCCGGGCCAGCGTGCTGATCATCAGCGTCTTGGCCAGCCCCGGCACCCCCTCCAGCAGACAGTGCCCCCGGCTGAAGAGTGAGATCAGCAACTGGTCGATGACCTCGGTCTGCCCGACGATCACCTGCGACATCTGAGTCCGGATCGAGGTATACGCCGCTTGCAGCTTGGCAATCGATTCGTGAGCGGTGTCGGACTGGAACTGGCTATCGGACATGGGGTGGACCATGGAGAGGACTGGAGGTGCAGGGATGGTATTCCATGAGGGGGGGATTGTCATTGGTCATTGGTGATTGGCCAGCGAGAGGGGTGTGCGTCCCAAACCCCGTCGGGGTCAAAGACCGGTCCGATTCTGAATTCACCGACGTTGGGGACGCACACACCAGCGAGAGCGGCATCAAACCCCTACTCGATCACGCTGCGCGTATTATTCCTGGCCTGAAGAGCCCGACAGGATTTGCAGCGAGCGGAATAACACCTTGAATCGGCGACAGTGACGCCGTATCGTGTCTCTTGTGGTCACAGTTCTGACATGGAGGATGCAACATGCTGCGATTTCGCTGGGCCGCTCTGGCTGCGATGGTTCTGCTCCCACTGGCGTTGGCCTTTGCGGAGGATGAAAAAACAGAGGACAAGCCGACGATCAAGGCGATCATGAAGGTCGCCTTCAAGGACGGACTCGCTCGCAAGGTTGCGACCGGCAAGGCAACGGCGGAAGAGTCGGCGGAATTCTTAAAGCTCTCAAAGGCTCTCCAAGAACTCAAACCGCCGCAAGGCGACGAAGAGAGCTGGACCGAAAAAACGAAGGGGCTGGTCGAGGCGACGCAAGCGGTCATCGACAAGAAGGATGAGGGGGCTGCGCTGTTTCGGACCGCGACGAACTGCATGGCGTGTCACGAGGTTCATAAACCGAAGTAATGCGTCTCGAATCGACTCTGGCTCCCCTCTCCTGTCGGGAGAGGGGCTGTGGCCGAGTCGCAAGAAGACGCCTTCCCCAAAGTCTCACGTCAAGGAATCAAACTATGCGCTGGTCCTCTCGGTTACTGATGGCTTTGCTGGCACTCCAGATCGTCTCCGCCAACGTCTCGGCACAGCGGCGTGAGATCGTCGATGAACTGCTCAAGACGCTCATCGAGTCGCAGGTCAATCGCGGGCGAGGTGATCGTGGTCCCCGTCCGCCAGAGGTCGCCCCGCGGCCCGATTCCCCGACACGCCTCGCCCGCGCCGAAGCCCAGGCGATGTCACTCGACGCCATGCAGCTCGCGCAGTCCCTGCAAGTCGAATCGCGATCGCTGCCACAGCTCCGAACCCAGCTTGGTCGCCTGATCCAGGTGCAGGCGTCGCTCGACGGCCTGAACCAGGGACATGGTCCTCACCAAGGACACGCCATTCACTCGCCAGAGATCATGGCCCAAAACTATGCCCTCATCAACCGCGACTGGCGGATGATCGAGTACCAGCTCCAGCAACAGCCAGACATCTCTCAAAAATCGAAGCTGCTGCTCAAGGCGGTCGCGGACCATGACCGCCGACTGTGCCAAATGCTGAGCCTGGAGCCGCAGTTGGACCGCACCGAACTGGTGCGGCTGGCGGGAGAGTTGACCACCAACTACCGCCAGTTGCTGGATGATGTGTACCTCGATTTGCGTCGCAGCCCTCAGTTGCCCGCCTTGCTCCAGAAGGGGCAGCAGTTGCAATTGCGATTTCGGCAGGCGACCGCGCTCATCGATCGGGCGGGTTATGACCAGTTGGTCGTCGAGTACAAAAAGTGCCAGCGGGATTGGCGGGACTTGACGGCTGCGCTCCATCCCCTGGCGACCGACCGCATTCGCCGCAGCCTGTTCCGCGTGGAACAATCGGGTCGGGCAATCCAGGAGCAACTGTGGATTCCGATTGAGCTCGACCCGGTGCTGATCCGGCAACTCGTCCAAACGGTTGAGGCCGATGCGGAACGCATGATGTCCTCAATCGCGCTGCCGGACTTACTGGCTCACCCCCAGCCCGAGAATGTGCTGAAGGCGGCCCGCGAGTTTCATCAAACGTGCGGCATGTTCATCGTCGCCGCGCGGGGTGAGTTCGACCGCGACTCGTTGCTTTGGGACTACCGGCTGTTTGACGTGCAGTGGCGGGCCTTCGCGGGGCAGTGCCGGGGGTTCAACTCCCCATTGATCCAGCAGCAGTTGATGGATGTGGAGAGCCGCATGGCGATGCTGCGGGCCGCACTGGGACTCGACACCGGACTCGATCATGCACAACTGACGCAACTCGCGGCCAGCCTGGATGAGTTGTGTTTTCAGTTTGAGCAGACTGTCGAACAACGCGTATTGAACTCGGGTAAGTACACCGCGCAGT
>JAYSVZ010000376.1:0-5156 GCA_043718305.1 Planctomycetota bacterium
CGCACCTCGAAGTCTCGCGGCAAGCGGTTTTACAGGCTGATGGAGCAAGCCGTCGCCCTCAATCCGATTCCCGACAAGTCCCTGATCAAGGGGAAACACAACCTGTAGTATGCACTTGAGGGAAGGGGATACCTATTTCCTCCAATTTCAGAAAGGTTGTCATTCCGACGCGAGATTCAGCGGCAAACGGGGAAAATTCATTCTATATTACAAACGGGGCATATCGGAGAGTGGCTGAGCAATCGCTCAATGACTCCCGGTTCGATGGATGTTGTATGGCGACGTTGGAACAGTCTCCGTTCGTGGAATCGCTTCGCCGCAGCGAGTTGCTGCCTGCCGAGCGGATCGCGGAGATTGTTCGCCGAGCCAACCCGCAAGTGGCTCCCGAGACGTTGGCTCAGGGCCTTGTCGACCGGTCATTGCTCACATCATTTCAAGCCGAAGAGCTACTCCGCGGCAATCACCGGCGGCTGAAGATCGCGGACTACCTGATTCAAGATCCGCTCGGGTGGGGCGGGATGGGAACGGTCTACCGAGCCATCCAGCGGACATCTGGACGCACCGTGGCTCTCAAGGTGCTCTCCGATCGCTTTCGCGGGGACGCCGGGATGCGGGCCCGGTTCCGCCTCGAAGACCGGGCCGGGAAGCAGTTCCATCACCCCAATCTGATCGTGACGTACGATTCCGGAAAGGTCGAAGAGGTCTTTGGCGACACCGAGTATGTGGCCCTCGAAATGTTCGAAGGGATCACGCTGCAAGAGTTGGTCTCACTGGCCGGGAAGCTCCCCAGCGGAGCCGCTTGTGACATGATTTCGCAGGCCGCCCAGGGGATCCACGAGATCCACAAGCTGGGGATGGTCCACCGCGATCTGAAGCCCGACAACATCCTGGTCGACCGCGAAGGTCAGATTAAGGTCGTCGACTTCGGCCTGACCCTGGCCGATCAACTCGCTTATGACGAAGAGTTTTCACTCTCGATGATCTTCGGGCATGAGTGCCTGGGAACGTACGACTACATGGCTCCCGAACAGGCCAAGGACAGCCTGCATGTCGACGCTAGGGCCGACATCTACGGACTGGGCTGCACGCTCTTTGCGATCCTGGCAGCTCGGCGGGCTTACAACGAACCGACAGTGCCGAAGGTGCTCGAAGCCCACCGGAATCAGCCGGTGCCGAAGCTGATCGATCTGGTGAAGCAGACGCCTCCGGGATTGAGTGCCTTGATCGAACGGATGATGGCGAAGTCACCGGACGACCGGCCCGCTTCGATGCAGGCCGTGGTCGAGGCGCTCGCTCCCTTCGCCAAACGCAAGCCGGTCCCCTTCGTCTTCGCCGAAGTCGTGCGTGGTCGCCGCGAGCGGGCTAAAGAGCGCGGCCTCGAAACATCGATGACCGGTTCCGCTCCGACCCGCCGCTCGTCAGCGGCTCGCATTTCGACTTCGGTGAACACGGACGGACCGACAAAAGTGGAGCCTGCCCGCCCCGGGAAAGTGGTGCCTGCGCCTTACGCACCCGATGGACCCGATGAGGCCACCGTCCCGCGCCCCCGCCTCGCGCCCATCAAAGTCGCTGCCAAAGTCGAAGAGGAACACCGGCTGCTGCTGGTATTCGATCAGGGCGAAAAGCTCCTGATCCGTCGCGGAGATAATCTCATCGGACGAGCCAGCGACTGCCACTATCAGTTCGATGACCCGGAACTCGCATTGCACCATTGCCGCCTGACCTTCGATGGCCAGATGTGGGTGCTGACCGCCGTGGGCGGGATGAATTTTCAGGCCAACGGCGAAAGCCGGAAGACCGCCTTGCCCAAGGTGGGCGACCGCATTGAGCTGTCGGCAAAGACCCAGTTTACAGTTCAAAAGCCACGCACGGGGTGGCCGCTGTGGGTCTGGGGCCTGGGTGTCCTGACGCTGGCCGGACTGGCTGTGGCCGCTTGGGCGCTGGTCCGATAGTGCGAAGATCCTGCTGCTTAGGCAGGATGTGAAAATCGTCTTCCCGTAAGACGGCCTTTCCAGGCCGTCTGGCCTGAAACACCGATCATGGACGGCCTGGAAAGGCCGTCCTACGGGTTCTTTGATTCCCACCAGTGGCCTTACTAAAACTCTCCCACGACCTTCCCGTCGTTCCGGGACACCAGATTCCGCCAAGTATTCACGTCGAGATTCTCACTGATCGAGCGGACCGAGCCATCCATCAGAAGGCTATTGACGATCCCAACGTGGTAGCTACGAGAGGTCATCACGGCGTAAGTCGCATTGGTGGCCGAGCTGCCTTCGCGAACGTTGACCCAATCAATGTCGCGAGTCACTCCAGCATCGACATGCGGGCATTTGGTATTCGGCCCCAAGGCCCCCGTGAAGCCGGTCTGGTTGGCCCGGGCGTCGACCCATTCGTTGTGTCCCGAGTTCTTCAACGTTCCCCCCAACCCGGAGATCTGCGTTGGCGAAGAGGGCATCGGCGGATTCGTCAAGGCCCCGACATCGCGCAAGTAATACTGCGAGGACTTCACCTCGGAAAAGGCAATCGTGTTGCTCGTCCCGTCGGTCACATCCCGATCCGAAAGCTTCCCATTAGGAGCGAACATCCCGTCGGAACCGCGATTGGTGGCCGGATCCCAAACGAACCACGTTCCGTAGTTGGCAGCGTAGTTCAGAGGGTAATAGGTGATCGGCCCATCCGGATACGAAACGTCGTTGATCTCGCTGGGGCACATGTAAAGGCTGATCCGCTGAGCAGTCACGATGTTTGCATTGGGTGCGACGTTATAGTTAGCCGACCAGTCGATGAGGTTTTGCAGGTTGGCCTGATCGAGGAATGGCAGGATCCGGGCCTGGACCGACCACCCCGCTCCCGAGGCACCGCGATATGTCCCCCCGGGCGGGAGCCGTGAATGGGTATCCATGTAGTTGTGCAGGGCCAGCCCAATCTGCTTCAGATTGTTCTTGCACTGGGCCCGACGGGCCGCCTCGCGGGCCTGCTGCACAGCGGGCAGGAGCAGGGCAATCAGCACCGCAATGATCGCAATCACAACCAGCAGCTCGATCAGAGTGAAACCGGTGCGTGCGGAAGAACGATTCATGACGGGCCTTTTCATAGGAGGTCGTGAAGTGGAGACTGGATGCAACCTTGTTGACACTGAGTCTCAGTGGCAAATGATACCAAGGACGTGATGGTTGGCAACCCTCTTTTTCGCAAGATTTCCTGTCAGAATGAAGTCAGTGCTTTACCAAGGCATCATGAATGGGTTGGAGTCCAGGCTTTAGCCTGTCCCAGAGCAGGCTAAAGCCTGAACTCCAACAAAAAAACGCCTCGGCAAACCGAGGCGTTTTTGAATCAGGCAGTCAGCGGAAGCGGATTAGCGCTTCGAGAACTGGAAGCTGCGGCGGGCTTTCTTGTGGCCGTACTTCTTACGTTCGACCTTACGATCGTCGCGCGTGAGGAACTTGGCCTCCGCGAGGATTGGGTGGAACTCCACGTTCTTGGCTGTCAGGGCGCGAGCGATGCCGAGCTTGCAAGCTCCGCTCTGGCCAGTCTGGCCGCCGCCTTCGACCTGAATCAGGATCGTGACCTTGTCAGTCATCCCAGTGACCTTGAGGGCCGCCAGAACTGCGAACTGGTCAACCAGTAGCGGAAAATACTCGGTCATGGCCCGGCCATTGACGGTGATTTCGCCTTGGCCATCCTTCAGACGGACACGAGCCACAGCTGTCTTCCGCCGACCCGTTCCCCAGCAGACGCCGAAGCGGTCGACCTTGCCCCGGATCACCGGAGCGGGACGTTCAACCACCGGGGCCTCGCCCTCGGGAGCAGCGGCACCCATGCTCAATTCAGGCAGGTTCAGTTCAGGCATTTCTGCGATCGGGGCATCCGTCGACATGGACTACGTTCCGAAAATCTGTCAGGAAGAGGGACAAAACCGCTGCAGGATTAACGCTGCAGGATTGACGCAGCGGATTAGCCTTGCAGCCAAGCCGGAAGTTCTTGAGGCTGCTGGGCTTGGTGCGTGTGCGTGTTCCCAGTGAACAGCCGCAGGTTCTTGAGCATGATCGAGGCCAGCTTGTTCTTCGGGAGCATCCGGCGAACCGCTTCTCGAAGGACGTAGCCGGGATTCCGCTTGATCATCTGCTCGGCGGTAACGATCCGACGACCACCCGGGAATCCAGTGTAGTAGTCGTATTCCTTCTGGCCCATCTTCTTCGACATGTACGGCATTTCGGCGGTCGCGGTTTGCTTCCCGCTGAACCGCACCTTGCCGACATTGAGAATGACGATGCAGTCACCAGTCACCACATGCGGGGTGTACTCTGGCTTGTGCTTGCCCATCAGAATCGTGGCAATCTTGGTTGCCAGATGTCCGACGATCTGCCCCTCCGCGTCAATGACGAACCAATGGGGCTTGACCAGTTCCTTCTTGGCCATAAACGTATTCGTGGACACGACTTGCACCTCGATCTGCCTGCGGGTTCCGCGATGCCAAGACGACCCGGCTGCGGATGTATGGGCGGATGATATCGAAGTTGAGGGAAACGTTCAACAGACTGACGATACTTTTGAACCACGCGGGGCGTGGGATCGTCTTCCGGATTGTCGGCGATTTCTCCGAAATCTCCGGTGCGACACCCGTCGTGCAAACAGACACCCGAATGCGGATAGCCCTCTGACGATTTCGGAGAAATCGCCGACAATGGGGACGCACCCACCCACCGCTTCCGACGCCCGCGTGGAACTGCTCGTGAATCCTGTTAAAGTGTAGTTCTCACCGTGCTTGGCCGTGGGGCTGGCCTCCTGAACTGTGACCTGATGGCGTTTCCTCGTGCCTACTCGTATTGCTCAGACATTTGCCGACCTGCGTTCCGCCGGGAAGATGGCGTTCATGCCTTTCGTGACGGCGGGTGATCCCGATATGCCCACGACGGGGGCCTTGATCCGCGAGCTGGCGTCGCGGGGAGTCGATTTGATCGAGGTCGGGTTCCCGTATAGCGACCCGATCGCCGATGGGCCGGTGATTCAGTCCTCTTATACGAGGGCTCTGAACAAGAAGCTGACGGTGCAGAAGATCTTCCACGAGATCGCTTCGCTCGATACCGAGCATCTGCCGCCGCTGGTGGCGATGGTCTCTTACGCCATCGTCTTTCGCATGGGGATCGACAAGTTCC
>JAYSVZ010000377.1:0-17143 GCA_043718305.1 Planctomycetota bacterium
CAGGGCATGGCGATCACCGCAGCCACCGGCGGTGGGAACTGGCAATACTCGACGAATGGTCTGACTTGGGTCAATGCTGTCGGCGTGTCGACGACGAACGCATTGCTACTTGATAGCTCCACACAACTGCGGTTCAATCCCGATGGTCAGAATGGTGGCTCGGCGACGATCGTGTTTCGTGCATGGGACCAGACGACCGGCTCGGCCTCGACGAACGCGGTCCCTGCCTTTGCCAATCCCGGCGCCGGCGGTCTGGCCACCGCGTTCAGTAGTGCATCGGCGAATCTGTTACTTACCGTAACTTCGGTGAACGACTCACCCACGATCGGCGGCGGGTTTCTGACAGCTGTACAGGAAGACGCCACGAGCCCAGTTGGAGCAACGATCAGCAGCTTGATCGCCAGTAGCTTCTTCGATGTCGACGCCGGAGCCAGCCTGTCGGGGATCGCCGTCACTTCGAACAACGCCCCAGCATCCGAAGGTGTCTGGCAATACTCGACCGACACCGGCACCAACTGGTTCGACATCGGCACGGTGGGAATCAATGGCTTGGCCCTCAATTCCAGTTCCCTGGTCCGCTTTGTCCCTGCCGCCGATTTCAACGGCACGCCTACCGTCATTTCGCTACGGGGCCTCGACAACAGCTACGCAGGTAGCTTCACGAGTGGGGCCACCCGCATTACGGTGGATACCACCAGTCCCGGAGGAACTTCGGCGATCAGTTCCAGCCTCGTGTCAATCGGTACGACCGTCACAGCGGTGAATGATGCCCCCGTGTTGACGGCGGGAAGTGTGAACAACCTGACGGTTCTCGAAGACTCCGGACTGACTTCATTGGGACTCGGAACCCTGGCGTTCGCGCCCGGTGGAGGGACAGACGAAGCGGGGCAGACGCTGACCTATCAGGTTACCACGATCCCGCACCCGACGTTCTTCGGAGTGGTCTACCTCGCCGATGGGACCACCCCTGTCACAGTCAGCACCTACTCACTGTCTCAATTGCAAGGAATGCAGTTCCTTCCAGCTGCGAATCGAAACGGCGGACCATCGTTCTTCTCGTTCAATGTGATCGACTCCGGCGGCACGAGCAACGGTGGAATCAACACCTCTGGCTTCGCGATTCAGCTCAACATTACGGCTGTGAACGACGCCCCGGTGATCGCGACGAACACGCTGTCGATCACTGAAGGGGCCACGGTGGTACTGTCGAGTTCGCAGATCAACACGACCGATCCAGACACGACCACCGGCAGCCTGACCTACACCGCCAGCAGCATGACGGGTGGGCAGTTTGAGTGGGTCGCGGCTCCGGGAGTGTTGATCACCTCGTTCACGCAGGCCCAGATCAACGCTGGAGCGGTGCAGTTCGTCCACAACGGCGGCGAGACGGCACCGAGCTACGCCCTCACGGTGAGCGATGGCAGCCTCTCGAATGGCCCCAGCACGGTCACCATTGGTACGTTCACGGGAGTCAATGACGCTCCTGTGATTGCTACCAATACTCTGACGATCACCGAGGGAGCGACCGTTGTCCTGACGAACGCCCAGATCCACACGATCGACTCCGATCACACACCGGTTCAGTTGACCTATACGGTCAGCAGCATCACCGGTGGCCAGTTCGAACTCGTCGCCTCACCAGGGGCAGCGATCACGACGTTCACGCAGGCCCAGATCAACAGCGGTGCGGTCCAGTTCGTGCATAACGGCGGTGAGGCGGCACCGAGTTATGCCCTGACGGTGAGCGATGGCAGTCTGTCGAACGGGCCGAGTACGGTCACGATCGGCACGTTCACGGGCGTGAATGACGCCCCGACGATCACGTTGCCCAACGGCGGGCAGACCTATACCGAGGGCGGCGCGCCGGTCCTGTTCGATTCCGCTCCCTCGATACTTGATTCGGACTCGATGAATTTCGACACCGGGACATTGACTGCTTCGATCCCGTCGAATGCCAATGCGGACGATCGGATCACGATCCGTAATCAGGGGACCGGCATTGGGCAGATCGGCGTCAGCGGCACCGATGTTTCTTACCAGGGCACCGTCATCGGCACCTGGTCTGGGGGGACCAGCGGCGCGACTCCGCTGGTCATCACCTTCAACAATCAGGCCACGCTCGCCGCTGTTCAGGCTCTGGCGGGGAACGTCCAGTTCTCGAACGTCAGCGAGAATCCTTCAACGGCGGCTCGTCTGATCCGCATGGTTGTCACCGATGGCGACGGCGGAACGAGCAACGATGGCCAGAATCTGCTGAGCGTCGTGGCGTCCAACGATGCTCCGGCGATCACTGCGAACACACTGTCGATCTCCGAAGGCGCGACCGTCGTTCTGTCGTCATCGAACATCAACAGCACTGATGTCGACAATACACTGGCCCAACTCACGTACACCGCGAACGGCATCACTGGCGGTCAGTTCGAACTGGTGGCTTCCCCAGGCACGGCGATCACGACATTCACCCAAGCCCAGATCAACGCCGGAGCGGTCCAGTTCGTCCACAACGGCGGCGAGGCGGCACCGAGCTATGCCTTGACGGTGAGCGATGGCAGCCTGTCGAATGGGCCGAGTACGGTCACGATCAGCACCTTCACCGGGGTTAATGACACACCGGTCATCGCGACAAACACGCTGTCTCTCAACGAAGGCGACACCGTTGTCCTGTCGAGCTCCAACGTCAACACAGCCGATCCGGACAATACTCCGGCTCAACTGGCCTACACGGCGACCAGCATCACCGGTGGCCAGTTCGAACTCGTGGCCTCACCGGGTGTGGCCATCACCTCGTTTACGCAAGCGAACATCAACGCCGGGCTGGTCCAGTTCGTCCACGATGGTGGCGGAGCGGCTCCGTCGTACCAGTTGACCGTCAGCGATGGCAGCTTGTCCGATGGACCTGAGACGGTCACGATCGGGAGTTTTGGAGGCGTGAATGATGCCCCGGTCATCGCGACGAATACGCTCACGATCACTGAAGGAGCCACGGTCGCTCTGTCGAACGCACAGATCAGCACGACCGATTCCGACAACACACCCTCGCAGTTGACATATACGGTGAGCAGTCTGAGCGGTGGCCAGTTCGAACTGGTCGCCTCGCCCGGCACGTCGGTCACGACCTTCACGCAGGCCGACATCAATGCGGGCTTGGTGCAGTTCGTTCACTCGGGAGGAGAGTTCGCTCCGACGTATCAACTGGCTGTGAGCGATGGCAGCCTGACCGATGGTCCCGAGATGGTCACGATCGGGTCATTCACCAACAGCAATGACGGACCGGTGATCTCGGCGAACACGCTCTCGATCATTGAGGGAGCCACCGTTGTCCTGTCCAACTCTCAGGTCAATTCCACCGATCCGGACAACACCCCAATTCAACTGGCCTATACAGCCAGTACGATCACTGGTGGCCAGTTCGAATTGGTGGCTTCACCCGGCACGGCGATTACGTCCTTCACCCAGGCAGCCATCAACGCGGGGCTGGTCCAGTTCGTCCACAACGGTGGCGAAGCAGCACCGAGCTATGCCCTCACCGTCAGTGATGGCAGCCTGTCGAATGGGCCGAGTACGGTCACGATCGGAACATTCACGTCAGCCAACGATGCACCAGTGGTGACCACGAATACGATCTCGATCACCGAGGGATCGAACGTTGTCCTGACGAATGCCGATATCAACACGACCGATCAGGATAACACACCGGCTCAATTGACTTACACAGCCAGTGGGATCACGGGAGGTCAGTTCGAACTGGTGGCCGCACCCGGTACGGCGATCACCACGTTCACGCAGGCTCAGATCAATGCGGATGATGTTCAGTTCGTCCACAACGGCGGCGAGGCTGCTCCGAGTTTCCAACTCACGGTGAGCGATGGCACGGCGAGCGCTGGTCCCTCGGCCGTGTCGATCGGCACGTTCACCAACATCAACGATGCGCCGGCTTTGGGTTCCAGTGCTCTCTTGGGCTCCATTCAGGAAGATGAAGTGGCGAACGCCGGGACACTGGTCTCGGTTCTGGTGGATACCGAGTCCACCGACCCCGACAGCGGAGCGTTCCAGGGGATCGCAATTACCTTTGCGACACTGACCAACGGCAGTTGGGAATACACCCTCAACGGGACCGATTGGCTGTCCGTGGGCAACCGGACGGCTGCGACGGCACGACTGCTGCCTGCGGATGGCACCACACGCTTGCGGTTTGTTCCCAACGCAGACTTCAACGGCAATTCTGGATCGCTGGTCTATCGTGCCTGGGATCAGACATCCGGCGTCGCCGGTGGCACAGCGAATGTCCTCTCTGGAGGTGGAACCTCGGCATTCAGCTCGCTGGCGAATGTGACCAGCGTGACGGTTAATGCCGTCAACGATGCCCCAGCGATCGCGACGAACTCGCTGACGATCACAGAAGGGGCAACGGTAGTGCTGTCCTCGTCGAACATCAACACGACCGATCCGGACAACACTCCGTCGCAGTTGACCTACACCGCCTCCAGCATCAGCGGCGGCCAGTTCGAACTGGTGGCCTCACCGGGCACAGCGATCACCTCGTTCACGCAGGCTCAGATCAACAGCGGAGCGATCCATTTCGTTCACAATGGCGGCGAGGCAGCCCCGAGCTATTCTCTGACGGTCAGCGATGGCAGTCTCACCAATGGGCCGAATACGGTCACCATCGGCACGTTCACGGGAGTCAACGACTCCCCTGTGATTGCCACCAACACGCTGACGATCACTGAGGGTGCGAGCGTGGTCCTGTCCAACGCTCAGGTTAATACAACCGATCCGGACAACACCTCGGCCCAACTGACCTACACGGCGAGCAGCATCACTGGCGGCCAGTTCGAGCTGGTCGCCTCACCGGGCACCGCGATCACCTCATTCACGCAGGCTCAGATCAACGCCGGGGCTGTGAGGTTCGTTCACAACGGAGGGGAAACGGCACCGACATACTCTCTGACGGTGAGTGATGGAAGTGCGAACGTCGGGCCATCAGTCGCTTTGATCTCGTTCACGAACGTGAATGACGCTCCCGCGATCGGAGTCAATTCGCTGACGATCAGCGAGGGCGGGACGGTCGTAGTGGGGCTGACGCACATCTCGGCCACCGACCCAGACAACACTCCCGCTCAGTTGACCTACACCGCGAGCAATCTAAGTCACGGTCAGTTCGAGTACGTGGGTACACCCGGAGCGGCGATCACGACCTTCACGCAGGCGGACATCAACGCGGGCTTGGTGCAGTTCGTTCACAACGGGGGCGACACCGCTCCAGCGTACGACCTGACCGTGAGCGACGGTAGTCTGAGTCACGGACCGATGGGTGCCTCGGTGACGTTCAATGCGAGCAACGATCTCCCCACGATCAGTACCGTGGCGAACCAGACGATCAACGAGGACACCACCCTCGGCCCGATCGCCATCACGGTCGGCGATTCCGAGACGGCGGCCACAGCTCTGGTCGTGACCGCGACATCGAGCGATGGCACGCGAATTCCGAACGGGAACATCGTGCTTGGTGGCAGCGGAACGAACCGGACGGCGACGATCACGCCAGCCCTGAATCAGAACGGCGGTCCGGTGACGATCACGCTGAGCGTGAGTGACGGCACGGCGACGACGCAGACGACCTTTGAAGTGACGATCACCGCAGTGAATGACGCGCCGATGATCTCGCCCGCAATGTTCTCGCTCTCCGAAACCGCTAATAACGGGTCTCTGATCGGCGTCTTGGCCACGGGTGATGTCGATGTGGGAGATACTCGCACCTTCTCGATCATCGGAGGGGATCCGCTGGGAGCCTTCAGCATCGACAATACCGGACGGCTGTTCGTTGCCGATGAGGCCCAACTCGACTTCGAAACAGTTCCGACCTGGAACCTGACCGTGGAAGTCCGCGATGCTGCCGGAGCCACGGCCACGGCTGTTGTGACAGTCAATCTGATCGATGAGAACGACAACAATCCGGTCATTACGAGCAACGGCGGTGGTGACACCGCAATCGTGACGTTGACTGAGAACAATACGCTCGTGACCACGGTGGAAGCCTCCGACGCTGATGCGGGCACGGTTTCGACCTATGGCATCTTTGGCGATGATGTCGGGTTCTTCCAGATCGACACGAATACGGGAGAGCTGACCTTCCAGTTACCGCCCGACTTCGAGGCACCCCAAGATACGAACGGCGACAACGTCTACGAGATCTCTGTGATCGCCACCGATGGAACCCGCTCCGATATTCAGTCGCTGTCGATCACGATCACTGATACGAATGAGTTTGCGACGACGGCTGTTGTCGACCTGAACCTCTCCATTGATGCCGTGCCGGAGAATTCCGTGGTCGGGACTGCGGTCGGGATCACTGCGTTTGCGGATGACCTCGACGGAACCGACACGGTGAGTTACTCGCTACTGAGCAATGCGAGTGGCCGGTTTGCGATGGATGCCACCACCGGCTTCGTGACCGTGGCGGGGGCCATCGATTACGAGACAGCCGCCTCGCACACAATCCGGGTCCAGGCCCTCAGCACCGATGGATCGACCTCGATTCGCGACTTCACGATCGCCGTGGGAGATGTCAACGAATTCGCGATCACCGCCATTAGCGACACCAATCCGGCCAGCGAGACCATCGCCGAGAATCTGGCCTTGGGAAGTCCGATCGGGATCACAGCCTTCGCCGATGATCTCGACGGAACTGATACGATCAGTTACTCATTGACGAACAACGCGGGTGGGCGGCTGGTGATCGACACGCTCACGGGTGTGGTGACCGTGGCGGGGGCCATCGATTTCGAGGCCACGCCGACGCTGGCCTTCACTGTTCAGGCTCTCAGCACCGATGGCTCGCTGACGACGCGCGACTTCGTGATTGTCGTCACGGACCTCAACGACAATGCTCCCGTCATCGGTCCAGGCCAGACCTTCTTGCTGCCCGAGAACAGTGCCAACGGCATCTCGGTCGGGTCGGTCGTCGCCTCGGATGTCGACACGGTGGGCACGCTCCAGACCTGGACAATCACCGGCGGCACGGGGGCGGGGGCCTTTGCGATCAACGCGGCGACCGGTGAGATCACGGTCTGGGATGGCTCGCTGATGAACTACGAGACGACCCCGTCGCTGACGTTGCTCGTCACCGTGTCGGATGGTGTGGCGACCTCGGCGATGCAGACGGTCACGATCGACCTGACCAACGTGAACGAGGCCCCGCAGATCACCGGTCCAGCCAACACCTTGGTCAACGAAGACGGCACGACAGCTGCTTTGCCCGTGACGATCAGCGATGTCGATTCGGCTGCCAACACGCTCGTCGTCACAGCCACAAGTAGCGATCCGGCTCTGATCCCCAATGTCAACATCGTGATCGGTGGGACCGGTGCCAATCGCACGGTGACGATCACGCCGACCGCCGATATGAACGGTGGCCCGGTGACGATCACCCTTACCGTAAGCGACGGGGCCTTGTCGACACAGACGACGTTCGAGGTCACGGTCAACGCGGTCAACGATGCCCCGACGATCACGGTTGTGCCCGACCAGACCCTCGACGAGGACACCACCACCGGCCCGCTGGCGATCACGCTGGGTGACATCGACTCCAGCGTGAACGCCCTCACCGTCATCGCCACCAGCAATGACCAGGCTCTGATCCCGAACGGCAATCTGGTCGTGTCAGGCACCGGAGCCAATCGCACCGTGACGGTGACACCGCAGGCCGATCAGAACGGCGGCCCGGTCACGATTACCTTGACTGTCAGTGACGGAGGGCTCACCACCATCCGGACATTCACGATGAATGTCACGCCGGTCAATGACCTGCCGGTCATCGCTCTGCAAGGCTTCACCGTCAACGAGAATCGTCTCGTCGGTACTGTCGTAGGATCGGTCATCGCTTCCGACATTGATGCGGGAGCTGTGCTGACTTACGTGATTGATGCGGGCAACACCAACGGGGCGTTCGCCATCGACTCGGCCACGGGCCAGATCAGCATCGCCAACCCGGCTGCTCTCGACTTCGAGACGACCTCGCAGTATCTGCTCACAGTTTCCGTGACTGACGGCGTGGGACTGCCACAGACGGCGACGATCACCATTCGTCTCCTGGACCTCAATGAAGTGCCGACCTCGCTGAGCCTGAGTAATGGCATCATCAACGAGAACAGCTCGGTTGGCACTCCAGTCGGGCTACTGTCGTCGACCGATGTCGATGCGGGTGATGGGGCACTGTACTCGCTGGTGGATGACGCCGGGGGCTTGTTCGCCGTCGATGCGTTGACCGGTGAGATCACCGTCAACGGGGCTCTCGACTTCGAGACCTCCACGAACCACACGATCATCGCCCGTATCACCGACACCGGCGGGCTGGTCCTCGACCGCAGCTTCGTCATCGCGCTGATCGATCGGAACGAAGCTCCGGTCCTCGTGGGTGGGGCCTTCGGTCTGCCTGAGAATAGCGTAAGCGGTACGCTCGTCGGCACGATCAGTGCCAGCGATGTCGATGCAGGGGACGCACTGACCTTCTCGCTCGTCAGCGGGAATACCGGGGGAGCGTTCACCATCGACGCGAACTCCGGGGCGATTACTGTCGCGAACACATCGGCCCTCGACTTCGAGGCGAACGGAACGTTCACGCTCACAGCTCAAGTGACCGACCGCGCGGGCCTGACTCACCAGCAGTCGGTCACCGTCACGCTGAGCAACATGAACGAGCAGCCGGTCGTGCTGGCAGGCACCTACCACATCAATGAGTGGTCTTCGGTCGGCAGCCTAGTCGGCCTCGTCGCGGCCAGCGATGTCGATGCCGGTGATGTATCGGTCTACTCATTCGTGGCTGGCAATACGGGGGGCCGGTTCGCGATCGATCCGAGTACGGGTCAGATCACGGTGGCCGATGCGGCGAACTTCACCCACGAGTCTCGCTCTTCGTTCACGATCACCGTGTTGGTGCAAGACACCGCTGGTCTGACCCACACCGCTGACATGACGGTCATTGTCGACAACGTCAATGTGCCGCCGGTGGCTGTCGATGACCAGTATGCGTTGGATCAGTATCAGACGCTGAGGACCGCGATCATTAATGGCGTGATGTCCAATGACAGCGATAGCGACTCGGTCTCGATCACAGCGTCGTTGGTGCAAGGCCCGCAGCATGGAACACTGACATTCAACGCCGATGGATCGTTCCATTACGTGCCGGACAACCTGTACTTCGGACTCGACTCGTTCACGTATGTGCTGAGTGACGGCTTGGAAGCGAGCAGCGTGGCGACTGTCTCGATGGACATCCGTCTCGTGGCCCCCGGCGGCGGCGGTTCGGGAGATGACACAGATGATGGCTCTGAGGACAGCACTGAGGAAACCGCAGAAGACGAAGAGACCAACCAAGACGATGGCGAAACTACCGATTCCAGCAACCCGCCCGATGACGGCACTTCGTCCTCGGGCGGTCAAGGCGGGACAGAAATCGATCATTCCGATGAAGCGACTTTCGAGAATCCCAACCACAACCCTGACGATGGTTTCTTCGATCGCGTGACCAGCATCCTGCTTCCCGAAGAGAACAATCACTTCGGACGATCGAAGCAACAGCCCCTCACCTTCCGCGAACGCGTCAGTCAACTTCCCGAACTGATGCCGGTTGTGGAGGTGTTCGTCCCCGCTCCGTTGCAAGATCTGACCGAATCCATCCTCAAGAACCACAGCATGTGGAATGAGCTCGATCTGTTCCGCGATGCACTCGACCAGGAGCGGGAGTCGAACCATGCCTACGAGGATATTGTGGTCGGGACTACAACGGCCGTCACCGGTGGCTTGACCGTGGGCTATGTGATCTGGTTGATCCGAGGCGGCTCGCTGCTCGCCACGATGATGTCGGTCATGCCGACCTGGATGTCGTTCGACCCGCTTCCCGTGATGGACCGGTTTGCGGAAGGGCTCCCCACAGACGACAAGGAGTCTCTCGCCTCGATCGTTTCAGGGCGTGCACAATCTTGATCGAGACCATGCTTGTCGATTGAGTCGGCTTCTACTTAAACGCCAAGTCGCTCGGGAGGGGAAGATCGTCGATCCCTCCGAGTCCGAACAGCTCCAGAAACCGGGGCGTGGTCGCATAGTGGATCACCCCCGCCTGGTCGCGGCGGATTTCAATCAGCTCCCGGCGAAGCAATTGTCTCACGGCAGTTGGCGTTGACTCGCGCCCCAACCCCGCGAGTCGTTCATCGCTGGCGGGCTGGGAGTAGGCAATGTATGCGAGAATTTCCAACACGTCCTGGCTCAACTTCACCTCTCGCGGACCGACGCCATAAACTCGGTGTCGCACCTTTTCAAACTCAGGGTTGAGTTGCATGCGGCAACCTCCCTCCGCGATCTGAATTCGGTAGGGGCGCTCGTCCGTGGCGTATCGAGCATTGAGTTCATCAATGAGGCTCAGGACATCCTCGGGCGTGGCACTTCCGCCCAGTAGGTCGGCCAGCTTCCTCGTCGACAGCGGAGATCCACCGACGAATAGCAGCGCCTCGATGACCTGCCGCTGGTTGACCGTCGGAGCGGAACGGGCTGTGGGTTGGTTGGGAAAGAAGGGGACAGGCTCGATGGCCTCGGGAGTTCCCGGTGGCAGCGGCTGGACCTCGGGTGCCGGTTCCGGGGAACCATTCGCGTCGACCGCGACGGCATCGGCCACGACCTCATCGAGCGATTCGAGAGAATCGAGAGCTTGCTGGTAGGCCGCCTCGAGGTCGTCGAGGCTCCAGGCATCCCCGGCAGTCGACTCGAGGGCAACATCGGGGTTTAGTGGCACCTCGTCGCGAGTCGGTTCAATCACGACACGGAACGGAAGAAGGGATCGCGACTCGCCAGTCATTGATGGCTCGCTGGATTGCAGGAGAAGGCCAACCGATCGACAAACTATACCGTCCCACCAATGGCCACTCCCAGAGAAGTTCCCGGCTGGCTTTCACCCCCCGCAGGTGTGACCGCCGCAACTGTGGTCTGCCGTTGCAATGGCGGATTCCTCGGGGCATCCCACTGGGGAGCAGACCTCGTCCGACGACACATGGTCGCCGGTCACGATCTCGAAGCCGAGGTCGGCGACCATTTTGAAGTCTTCTTGGGGGTCTTGGCCCTTCGTTGTTAAGTAGTCGCTGACGAACATTGAGTTGGCTGCGTACAGCCCCATGGCCTGGAGCCAGCGGAGATTGATCTCGCGGCCACCGGCGATGCGGATTTCGACCTTCGGATGAGCCAATCGCAGCAGGCAGAGCACCTTTAAGCAGTAGCGCGGGTTCAGTGCTTGCACCGCTTCCAACGGCGTGCCGTCGATCGAGTTCAGGAAGTTCACCGGGATCGAGTGGACCTTGAGCTGGCGAAACTCCTGAATCACATCAACCAGGTCTTCCTCCGTCTCACCCATCCCCACGATCAGCCCGCTGCAGAGCTCCATGCCGGATTTGGCCACGACATTGAGCGTCTGGACACGGTCTTCGTAGGTGTGGGTCGTGCAGATTTCTTCGTAATACCGGCGGCTGGTATTCAGGTTGTGGTTGATCCGGTCGACCCCGGCAGCTGCGAGTTTCTCGGCTTGATGAGGTTTGAGCAGTCCGAGGCAGGCACAGATGTGCAGGCCGAGTTCGTCCTTGATCTTCTTGACGGTGCTGCACACGTGGTCGACCTCGCGGTCGGTCGGCCCGCGTCCGCTGGCGACGATGCAGTAGGTCCGGGCGCTGAGGGCCTTGGCCTTGCGGGCCCCTTCCATCAGCACCCGTTCGTTGGCGATCGTGTACTTCTCGATCGGAGCGGTCGAGACGATCGACTGCGAGCAATACCCGCAGTCCTCGGGACAGAGTCCGCTCTTGGCGTTCTTCAAATAGTAGAAATGGACCTTCAGCCCGAAGTACTCCCGCCGCACACGGAACGTCGCCGCTAGGAGATCAGGCACCTCCACATCGGGACAATTCAGCACCGCATGACACTCTTGCCGCGTCAGAGCGTGTCCGCCCAACACCCGTTGGCCGAGCAGATGCCACTGCATCCAGCTTCCGCCGTTCGAGATCGCCTGGGGATCTGTTGTTCCAACCGCCGCGCTGCTGACCATCAGTGGTGACCTTCCGCTCCCCGATCGAATCGGAACCGTAATGGTTCAGCGACATATTCGGGATCAAGCGGCCAGTGTAGTGGAGCCGGAAACGCAGGGCGAGTGGAACGGGAATCGGCGGACGGCAGATCAAACCGTGAAGCAGCCTACTTCTTCTTTTTCTTCTTTTTCGGCTGCTCTTCCTCGTCGTCGAACGGGTCGGCCTCGTCGTCGTCGAAGTTGAAGTTATCGTCGAAATCCCCTTCGGCGTCGGCGGAGTCGTCCTCGAAGAGTGGTTCACCCGGCTCTTCGTCTTCGTCGAGGGCCTCTTCCTCGTCTCCGCCCTTGCTCTTTTTGGTCGGGGCCGGGGTGGGGGCCGCTTCGGAGGCGGCAGCCCCGGCGACGGCGACCTTGGGACCGGACGGCCCCGCGATCAGAAAGATGAGCGGGCTAATCCCCAGCAGCAGGCAGAGTACGACCAGCGTCCAGACAATCCCCGTGGCGATCAGCGGCATGTTTTCGCCGTAGTCGAGGGCCGCCCGGAGAGCGAACCAGAACCCAGCTCCCGCCGGAATGGCCATCACGAAGGAGGCCAGCGCCAAGCTCTTTTTTCCCATGGTCCACCTCGACGGAAGGCATCATCGCGCGGGGCGCGTGCTGGTTGTAGTGATCGTACGCTGCGCCAGGACCGAGGGCAAATGCCGAGTCCGGGCGAAGAACGTCCCTTGACGTTCCGCATCGGCCACGCAGGGGGGCAGGCTAAAGGGCGACCGCGGTGGCGACCACGAGATATTGGAAGCCATGTGCAAGTCGCCGGATGCTCCGAATTGGGCGGGTTGTGAACGATAAGAGCAGAGTCTCATGCGATCAGCGTCACGATTTCACAAATCCCAATTGTCGCCGGACCAGACCCGCGATCTGCCAAATTAACTCGATGCTGAAAAAAACGGCACCAATGAGGGATCCTGAGACGAGTCCGATGCAGCCCAGTGATCCCATCCATGCGGGAAGTGAGACACCATTCATCATCAATGTGAGGCAAGCCAAGCCGCCGACGATTCCGACTCCCGAAAACAGGAGTGTCGTTGAGAAAACGCTCGACGTGAGCCAGGCAAAGTATCTCCTCCACGCTGTGATGGATGATGTCGATGCCTCTCCCGCATGATCCTCGATCAAATTCAGAATTTGCTTTTTCAGGTGTTCCAATACGGCTGGGCTGGCCGGGCGATCATCAGGGCGAGTTTCTCTTGCGGTGAACCAGAGCAGGCAGCCGCAATGGGGACAGGGAGCATCGCCTGGCGGGAAAGTGGCTTCAATGCAAACGGATTTGCCGCACACATCGCAACGAGTGGAGTCACCTTCGGGAGTACGCGTTGCTGGCAGCATGTGAAATCTCGAATAGCGGCTGACGGCTTTCCTTCCGATTCGCAGACAAAGGCATCTTACCAACTGATCTTGGAAGGTGCCGGGCTTCCACATTCACTCAGCAGCAAAAGCAACCGCCACGGTTTGCACCGTGGCGGTTGAGAGTTTTCATCCGTGAGACTTCACCGAGACGAACTCGGGAAGTGATCATGAACTAGCGAACCATTCCAAACAGGTTCGACAGGCTCTTCTTCGACGAAGAGATCGGACGAGCATGCTCGTCGCTGATCCGCTTCGGGAAGTAAGCCTTTGGCTCAACTGGAGGAGCCGGTGCGCTTGGAGAGTAGGCTGGAGCAGGTGCCGCAGCTTCGATGGGAGCAGCGACCGGGGCGACCGATCCACAGTTTCCGCCGACGCAGCCGTTGCCAGCCACGCAGCCATTGTCGCAAGCGACTTCGCAGCAGGTCGGATCGACGATGTCATATCCGCACTGCTTCAAGCCTTGCTCAGCCTGGCGACGAACGCCACGGTCACAGTCCGCCAGGGCCACCGTCAGCGCGTCGACGACGCAAGCGGAGCAGCAGCACTTGTTCTTGCGGAGTTGGTCGCCGATTTCATCCGCCGCCGCTTCACGCACATTCTCATCACAGTCGTTCAGACCGTAGATGAAAGCGGACATGATTTCCGGGTTGCAGACGCAATCGTACTTGGAGCCGAGCTTCTGGAGCGCGGACTTCCGTTGACGAGCGTAGCAAGCGGTCTGCGAGGTGTAGATCAACTGAGCGATCTCGCAGGCTTCCTGGCAGGTGGTGGCGCAGCATGCGTCACCATTTCCACCACAAGGAGCAGCGCAGTTCGGATCGACACAACCCGCACCGGCACCTGCGACGCAGCCGTTTCCGGCTCCGCACGGTGCGGCACAGTTGCCAGCCCCAGCGGCACAGGCATTGCCCGTTCCACACAGTGCGGCACAATTCCCCGCTCCAGCGGCACAAGCATCTCCAGCACACGGAGCAGTGCAGTTTCCGGCACCGGCTCCCGCAACACAGCCATTGCCCGCTCCGCAAGGAGCACAGCTATTGGCAGGTCCACACCCCGTATCGCAGCCGGTCGCCTTGGCGCAGCTGCGTTGGTAGTTGTAGACATTCCGATGGCAAGGCCGCACGATGGTCGGCTTGCAGATTTTGGGTTGGAATGTGGGGGCGCAGTCGCAACACTTCGACGCCCCACAGTCCCCGCCGCGGCTGAAGAACCCGGCGTGGGCAAAACTGCCCATTCCGAGAACCGCAAACAGAGCGGCAATGGTTTTCATGGACTTCATAGAGCAACGTCTCCTTCCCTAGGGACTGACTCTGGGCCGTCCGCTGCCGCAGTGGGTTGGGATGAGACACATCCCGCGGCATGGACCGGCGTGACCGTTCAGGCGACCACCGCCCGAATGGTTGTGCCGGTCCGAAGACTCCCGACGGCAACAACCGAGTGTGAAACCCACTTTGACCTGACATGGCAAGTTCGTGACCAGCCACTCCAGCCCTGACGGAAGCGACTCGATCGATGAACCCGGATCTCACGAAGACGGACATCATGCGGTTTCATCGAAAACAATCGGCCTGTTTTTTGGCCCCCTTGAGATTCTTAACTTGCTATTTGGCAAAGTGTTTATGGCGATTTCGATGCTTCGCACGAGGGTCGTAACGGTCCGGTAATTGGGCGTCGACTTTAACGGCATTTCGAGGGCTGCTATCGGCATGCTTGGGTTGTATGGGTAGAGTGGGTAGCCTTGGTGGAAGTTTGCAGTGTGATCCGAATGTGATGTTTGATTGTGCTGTAGCACCCCGAAAGGGGGCTTTCGGTTCACAGTCGAAGGTGCGGTATGGTATAACTGCGCAAGATGGGATGATTTTGACGGCGAAGAACATGGACTGGACTCGTTCGATTGGATCCCGCAGTGCATCGACCGTTCGGGTGCGGTTGGTGTGTTCCCTCAAGAACCCGGAACTGATGGAGAATACGATGATTCGATCGATTCGAGTGATGGCCTGCCTGGCCGTGGTGGCTCTGGCATGTGGCGAGATCCAGGCCGGTGGAACGCGGACGTTCACCCGCCAGAGCAGCCAGACCCAGTCCCGTTCGGGATCACACGGGCACTTCGTGTCGCTGCCCGGTGGGTCGGGGCCGTCCTATGAAGGCGTGGCTGTGGCCTCCACACGGAAGGCGGCGATTTCCAATGCCTGCTATGCCAACGACACCTCGAAGCAGGCCGTCAGCAAGTCGGTGACCCGTGGGCCGAACGGGATGTTCTACTCCTCAGTGCTCTACAAGAACCGCTAATTCTAGTGGTTGACACACTGGACGTGACTCGCGAAAGCCCCGGGGTAACCACCTCCGGGGCTTTTTGCATGATTTCATGTTCGACAACTTCCCTAAAGTCGGCTTTAGCTGGCATCATGTCTTGCAACCCAAATGTCAGTGACGCTCGCTCTCGCGGACGCTGCGGGTTACCTTCAGGCAGAACGGTTCACCGCCGACTCGCTCCCACCGAAGGTCGATCGTCATGAAGTGTCATGTCCGCTCCGCATCAGCCCTCCTGCTCGGACTCTGTTCCCTGGCCCCAACTGCTGAGCCGCCACGCTGGAAAAAACACATCGTCGACGAAGGTCGTCACACCACCAACGTCGTGGCCGCTGACTTCACCGATGATGGAAAGATCGATGTGATGACCAACAGCGACGGAGCTACGCGGCTCTTCGTGGGGCCCGACTGGACGATGCGGATCGTCGACCAGACCAAAGAGTACGATGCCATTCATGCCGCCGTTCTGGATGTCGATCGCGACGGCGACCCGGACTACATCGGAGCCCGCTATAGCCCCGGTCTGATCTTCTGGGTCGAGACCCGACGCGGGGCCGATGCCGCCCACGGGGCTTGGCCAGTGCATGTGGCCGATGACCAGATCAACGGGATTCACGGCTTGCTGACGGGGGATGTCGACGGCGATGGGGCCACCGACTTGATCGCCAACAGCGCCCAACCAGTCGGGCCCTTTCCGAACTCCGTTGTCTGGTACGACATCCCCAAGACGCCCGCGACGACCGCTTGGCCTCGACACATCGCAGCGAACAAGGATGCCCCGGGCCTGTCGCATTATCTGGGGATGGGCGACCTCAACGGAGATGGGCGGGCTGATCTCCTGACTGCTGCCAAAGGAGGGCCTCAAGCGGAGCCGGGTACAGGCGACTGGTTCGCGTGGTGGGAAGCCCCCCAGGATCCCCGGGCCACCGGTTGGAAGAAACACCTGATCGCGACCGCCCAGCCGGGAGCGACGAACCTGACCCCGGTCGATGTGAATGGGGACAAGATCGTGGACATCGTGGCCACGCGCGGTCACGGTCTGGGTGTCGTCTGGTTCGAGGGGCCCACCTGGAAGGAGCACACAATCCACCCCACTCTGGCCAGTCCACATTGCCTGGCTGTGGCGGATCTCGATGGGGATGGAGACGCCGACGTGGCGACCTGTGCCTATGAGAGCAAAGTCGCAGCTTGGTTTGAGAATAACGGCCAAGGGACATTCACGACGCACATCCTCGACGAGGACCAATGTGCCTATGACATCCGGGTTGTCGATATGGACGGAGACGACGACCTCGACATCCTCGTGGCCGGGCAACTCAGTAAAAACGTGGTGTGGTACGAGAATGGGACGCGATAAGGTGAACACGG
>JAYSVZ010000378.1:0-5148 GCA_043718305.1 Planctomycetota bacterium
GCCAATCCCAAACAGAGGGGACTCCTGGCGGAGTTCGACCGACATTACCAACTTGGTGCTCGGGTGCCGATCGCGAACATGCTCAACAGTGAGCAACTCCCTTGGTGTGAGATCTGAGAAATTAGCCGCCGGTTGAGCGCCGGTTGAGCGCCGGTTGAGCGCTAGCGACACCACCGGAAAACGCCTGGCCGCATCCTGAAGGGATGCCAGAAAACCGCCGCCTCGAGAACCAGCGTTCTGGCGAACATGGCTACGGTTTAATTCTGCCCTCGGGGAGATATCATCGCAGCTATGGCCCGCCTGTCCCTTGAACTCCCGACGATTCAGAATTGGAGCTGTCACAACTGTGGCGGCTGTTGTCGGCAGCATGCCATCTACATCACGGAGACCGAAGCCCAACGGATCGCGGGACAGGGGTGGGACAACTTGCCCGATGGGCCAGCACCAGAAGGTCTCATCGTCCGCGAGGGGGCCAAGCAGCGGCTGGCGACGCGCGACGATGGGGCGTGTGTGTTTCTCGATGAGCGGGGGTTGTGCCGGATTCATGGCCGGTTTGGCGAGGCTGCCAAGCCGCTCGCCTGCCGCGTTTATCCCTATGCGTTTCACCCCGCCGGAGAGGGACTCACGGTCAGCTTGCGGTTCAGTTGTCCGTCGGTGGTCCGTAATCTCGGCCAGCCGGTGGCGGCCCAAGAGAAAGAGCTTCGCGAACTGGTCCGGCAGTTACTTCCCGCCCACTACCGGGCGGGGGAACCGCCCGAACTTGCTTCGGGGCAGCGGGTCGCATGGGATGATTTGCTGGCTTGTGTCGATGCCCTCGACGGGATGTTGGCGGTTCCGGAAACGACACTTGGCGAGCGACTTCGGCGGGTCATTGTCTGGGCTCGGATGATGGAACAGACCCCACTGGCTTCGCTCGATGGCGACAAACTCACCGGGTTGATTGAGTTGCTCTATGCCGAGAGTGAGGCTCGTGTGGCCGCGAGTCCGGTCGAGCCGCCGACACGCATGGGCTTACGGCTCTTTCGACTGGCGGTCGGCCAGTATGCCCGGCACGACACCTTGGCCAAGCGCCCGAACTGGCGCGATCGCTGGAACTTTTTCTGGTGGGGCGTGCGGTTCGCACGCGGGCGAGGTCTGACCCCGACCCCGCATCCCCAGCTGAAGGCGGTCCCCTTCCAGCAGTTGGCGGGTTCGTTCGGCCCGCTGACACCGGAGATGGACGAATTACTGACGCGGTATCTGCGGGTGAAGGTCCAGGGGCTGCACCTCTGCGGGCGGGCGTCTTACGGCGAGTCACTGCTCGATGGCTTTCAGTCACTGACGCTGGTTGTTTCTGTGATGCTCTATCTCACCAAGTGGGTGGCCGCCAGCGCGGGGCGCTCGCAGTGGACGTTTGACGATCTGGTGGAGGCTGTGACGATCGTCGACCATAACCATGCCTATTCCCCGGGACTGGGGACCGCCAGTTCACTCGGGCGGGTGCGGCTCTTCGCGACGACCGGTGAACTGGAGCGGTTGTTGATGTGGGCTGGGTAATCGCGGCGGTCCCATGCTTGGAGCGGGCGCAAGCCAGCGCTAGCCAGCGGCCTCGACGAACTGCGTCACCGTCAGATCGGCACCGCGGATTAGGCTTCGCAGCGTACCGAGGGCCACCTCTTTATGATCAGGGACGGAGAGCGTGGAGGGGTGACCCTCCTGAACGAGAATGATGTGGCTGCCACTTTGCCGGACCTTTTCCCAGCCGAGTGATTCAAAGACCTGCACCACTTCGCGTCCACTCATGCGAGGTCACCGAGGCATTACGCGATCACCTCCACCTGCCTCGTCTCAACCGTCAGCGGCATACCTCGTTCGGAACGGACCGCCAGACAATCCGCAATCGCCGCCTTCACGTTCTCCAAGGCTGCCTCCCGGGTCTCCCCCTGGCTGACGCAACCCGGGATCGACGGGCACTCCACAACCCATACGCCATCCTCGTCGCGATCAATCGTCACGGTAAATTTCATGCTGCGCGTCAAATTTCATGCTGCGCGTCTCCGCTGCAAGTGGTGATCTGACGAACGACTCATTTCTGTCGCACTGGCCTTGATGCTACCAGCCTGGAACAGAGCGAGGTAGGGCAAGTGGCTTTGCGATCCACGGACCAGGAACTTTCGGGGATCGATGACTCGTCCTTCTATCTCGTAGCAAGCACTCAACCCGCTCTCCGGGCAACGACATCCGAGGCGACACGGAAGGCCAAGTTCCGTTTTGCCTTTCCGGGCTAGGTTCTGGTATCCTCTGGGGCGCTACGGGACGTTTGCCGACAACGGCCCGGGCGTTGTGTGATGTTTCACTCCGACACCTGCTCATGGGCATACAATCCTATCAGGTGCCGGATCGAAGCGAATCGCCCCGTGCGGGGCGCGGCCATGACAGGATCAAACCGTGAGCGACGACAAGAAAACTGCTGCCGCACCTGGAGGTGGGGACCGTAACAAGTGGGCTGCTGACTGTTATCGGCGCGGCGTCGAAGCCATCGAAAAAAAGAACTGGGATCTCGCGCTAGAGATGTTCACCACATGTTGTCGGCTCGTCACCGATAACGTCGTCTATCGCCAGCTCCTCCGGTCGTCGACGCGGAAAAAGTACAACGACAACGGCAGCGGCGCGGGGATGTTTGGCAAGACGAAGCTGATGGGTATCCGCAGCCGGATCTCCACGGCCAAGAAGAAGAAAGAGTGGGCGGAAGTCGACAAGGCGGCGGAAGAAGGGCTCCTGATCAATCCGTGGGATGCTTCGCTGTTGGCCGACTTAGGCGAGGCCCATGCGAATCTGAATTGCCTGGATATCGCGAAGGATTCGTATCGGCTGGCGTGCATGGTCGACAAGACGAACAAGGACTATCACCGTCAACTCGCGCAAGTCTTGCAAGACAAGGCGGAGTTCCTCGAAGCGAGCAAGGTCTGGGAACAGATCTACAAGCTCGATCCCCTTGATGGGGAGGCCCGGTCGAAGATCTCGGGCATGGCCGCGATGCAGACGACCCATCAAGGCGGCTACGACAGTGCCGAGTCGACTCGCGATGTGGCCAGCGATAAGGACAAAGACAAGAAGCGGACCGCTTACGACGACTACCAGACCGGCGGGTTGACCCAGTCGAAGGGGCTGGCCCCGGGGGAATCACTGGAGAACGACTTGCGGCAAGCGATCCGCAAAGAACCGGAGAACGTCAATAACTATACGAAGTTGGCCGAATACTTTCGGAAGTCGAAGCGGCACGATGATGCCTACGAGATGCTGACGACCGCCTTGCAAGTGTCGGGGAACTCGCCTGATATTCGTGAAGTGCTGGAAGATGTCGAGCTCGACCGCATGAAGTCCAACATCGACATGGGCAAGGAAAAAGCCAGTAAGTCGACCGACCCCAAGATTCGCGAAAACATTGCTGCATTGTCGCAAGAGTTTCTGAAGCGGGAGATCGAGATCCTCATCACCCGCGTCGACCGCTATCCGCAGGACATGAACAAGAAGTACGACCTGGCTTCACGATTCATGCTGGTCCAGAAGTGGGTCCAGGCGATCCCGCTGCTGCAACGCGCGACGCAAGATCCCCGCCTCAAGGGAAAGGCCCACTTGGCTCTCGGCCGGTGCTTCATCTACGACAAGAAGCTCCCGCTCGCCCGGGGCCAGCTCGAACGCGCTGTGCCCGAACTCGACCACAACATCGACCCCGACTCCTTCAAGCTGGGCCACTACTGGCTGGGCCGGGTGGCGGAAGAACTCGGTGACAAGGCAGCCGCTGAGAAACACTACGGCGAAGTTCTGGTGGTCGACTACGAGTACAAGGACACCCGCGAACGACTTGAAAAGCTCCAAGGCGGCCAGACCGGGAACTCGATGGAGTAGCTGAAGTCGTAAGACTTCAGCCGTCAGAATTCGTACGAATTCTACTACCACTTCTTAGGATGATCCATGAAATCAACCGGAACAATCGTGAGTCTGGCCCTGCTGGTTCTCTGCGGCTGTGGCCCAGCTCCCGCAGCAAAGCCCTCCAACACACCGGCAGTGACGCCCGTCCCCGCAGAAACTCCGCTCGAAATCCCCGAGCAGCGGGAACCGGTTCCCGAGGCCGGAAGCAGCACGGTTGAGGCCCCGGTCCCCGAAGCGGCGACATCCGAACTGAAGATCGAACGCCTCGACTGGGACCAGACGCTGGCCATCGTCGCGGCGAATCCCGGAAAGGTCGTGGTCCTTGATCTGTGGGCGACCTACTGCGCTCCTTGCCGCAAGGAGTTGCCCGGTTTGGTCGCCTTGCAGCAGAAGTTTCCCGACCAGGTCGTGTGCGTTTCGGTGTCACTCGATTTTGATGGAGACAGGGACTACCCCGTCGAAGCTGCCGAGGTTGACATTCGTCCGGTCCTGGCCAGCGTGAAGGCCGACTCGATCCGCAACGTTCTTCTGACGACCCCCGCCACGGACGTTTACGAAAACTTGAAGCTCTCCTCGATCCCAGCGGTCTATGTCTATGACCAGACGGGCCAACAAGCTGCAACATTTCCACAAGACCGCAAGGTTTCTGCGGAAGTGACTTATGAGGGGAACGTCAGCCCTTTCGTGGAGAAGCTGCTGAACGAGTAGAGCGAGCGGCCAGAAGAAGCCTACCGGTAGGACGGCCTTTCCAGGCCGTCCTGAGCGAACGCGTGACTCACGAATGACCGGGCGGAGTGGATCGTGGGGTTGGCCTCCGCTCCGGGACGGGCAGGAATGCCCGTCCTACGGGGATCGTATTTCTGGCCGCACGCCTGAGTCGTTTCGGGACGTGAGCCGCAAGGCGCTAGCTGCGGGTTCCGGTGGGCGAGGACAAGAACCGGCGGCTAGTGCTTGGTGCCACTGGCGAGGGCTTTGACTCGCCAGTGTCGGGGACCAAGAACGTTAAAAAAAACCACCACTGGCGGCCCAAAGCGACCGCCAGTGGCACCTCAAACCATCCTGCTGATATGGCCCACCTGCCGCCGCCGAAACCGCTTTCAGAGAACAGCGAGATTCCATGTCCGTCGCCCCGGTCTCGCCGACTCCCTCGCGAATCGATCGTTCGGTGGCCGGGTTACGTGAGCCTGCTCTTTCAGCGGCCACGATGTTGGCCATCGGAATCGCGATCGACCGGGT
>JAYSVZ010000379.1:0-1803 GCA_043718305.1 Planctomycetota bacterium
GCAGCTCATCTTCGTGTCGGAAGGCTACCGGCACACGACCGAAATCTGGGAACGCATCTGGGGCTTGGATATGCCCGATCTGGCCACGCCGTACCGAACCCACGGCGGTGTCATCTGATCGACTCGAGGGTGGGACATCCATCGCCGTTGTCGGCTGGTGGAGTCACCGATACCATGCCTTCGGTTGACTGCGCGGATCGGAATGCCAAGCCAGCGGGGCAGTTGAGCGGACCTTGTCTTACCGGGCGATCGACCGTGTGAGTACCGCCTCGTGCCGAGTTTGGATGTGACTCTTGGTCGCCTTCGCCTCAAGAATCCGATCTTGGTGGCCTCGGGCACGTTTGGCTATGCCCGCGAAATGCAGGCGTATGTCGATTTCGCCCGACTTGGCGGCATCATCCCCAAAACGGTGACGCCCCTTCCGCGTCCCGGCAATCCTCCGCCTCGAACGGTCGAAACTTCCTCGGGGCTGCTCAATTCGATCGGCCTCGACAACGATGGCCTCGATGCTTTCATCGAGAAACATCTCGCCGCCCTGCTCGGATTGGGAACTTCGATCATCGCGAACATCGCCGGCAAGAACACGGCCGAGTTTGTGCAGATGGCTCGCAAACTGAACGAGTTCCCGCAGTTGGCGGCTCTGGAATTGAACATCTCCTGCCCGAATGTCAGCGGCGGAGTCGATTACGGGACGAACCCGAAGATGACGGCCGAAGTCGTCTCGGCGGTGCGTGCCGCGTGTGACCTGCCGATCATCGCGAAGCTGACCCCCAACGTGACCAGCGTCGTCGAAATCGCCAGAGCGGCCAGCGATGCAGGGGCCGATGCCCTGTCACTCATCAACACCTTTCAGGGCCTGGCCGTCAATTGGCGAAAACGCAAACCGGTTCTTGGCAATGGCATCGGCGGGTTGAGCGGTCCGGCCATCAAACCGCTCGCACTGCGCATCGTCTGGCAGGTCGCGCAGGCCGTGAAAACTCCAATCATCGGGGTGGGAGGCATTCAGTCGATCGACGACGTGATGGAGTTTCTTGTCTGCGGCGCGACGGCCGTTCAGATTGGGACGGCCAACTTCTACGATCCCGGTCTCTCGGTGAAACTGGTCGATGAATTGAGGGCGATCCTCGAACAAGAGGGTTGCGAATCGGTGACCGATCTCGTCGGTACGATCCAGCCATCCACGGTCGCCTTGATGCAGCAAGCCCCGACCCCCGCGTGCGGTCACTGACGCGAGCGGGATGGGAGTGAATGCCTGTTTCAGCGCGGTGAGCGATCCCCCCCAAGCAAGAGCGTCCGTCTCACCGATGTGTCGCCCTCCGGGCTATCGGAACCTGTTGCGCCCAATCCCACGGCTCGCGCCGTGGGCTACCCTCTGTCGCCCTCCGGGCTGAAGAACAGGCCTCGAACCAAGGCCGACACGTGCACATTTTGGCGGACTCTTTGCAATCGTGAGTGTTCCGATTTGACTCGTCTCAATCTCGACCTATCTTCCTTTGTGTCGGGGCAACCCGGCCCACAAATCGATCGACGCGACCACCGAATTACACTCGGCTTTGCATTGCAAAGCCGGGCGTTCGAGCGCGGCAGGGAGGAGCTGGGAGCTTCGAGGGGACCTTGCCGCGCTTACTTTCTTCTTTGGACATGGTTCAAAACTGTGGAAGGGCCGCGAAGAAGACCCCTCACCCTAACCCTCTCCCCGCAAAGCCGGGGCGAGGGGACAAGAACCGACCACCGCGGATCGAACCATGTTTGGGCGTGTCACCCCTGCTGCGACGGCCACTTCTCGACGAGGATTCACGCTCG
>JAYSVZ010000380.1:0-5144 GCA_043718305.1 Planctomycetota bacterium
ACGACTCTTCATCGCCGAGGCGGAACTGCCAGCGTCCACTGAGGGCGATCTTGTCGTTGCCGAAGTGAATGCCGGGGTTCTTGAAGGCCAACCCGCCGGGGCCCTCGGCGTTGTCAACGCGGACACAGAGCAAGTGGACCTCGCCGGGAGTCACAAGGTCTTGAGGAACCTCGACGAGTACCCCGCCATCAACGAGCGGGTCGGCTGCGAACGAGACCTTGGTCACGTCGAGCTTTTCGTTCTGGAAGTAGACCTCCAGTTCGTTGTCGGCCAACGCCCCAATTCGCAGATTAAGATCGGCCCCCTTCCACGTCTCGGGGATGCGGATCATGCAGCGATACCAGGCGACGCCATCGAACTCCTTCAGGGCTGGGCCGCCGACATCTTCCCAGTTACCGGGGACGATGATCGGGCTCCAGTAGGATGAGAGATTGCTCCCCGATGATTCATGGATCGTCTCGGGCACCTGGCCCGTCGCAGCCCAATGGAGGGCATTCACGAGCAGCCGGCAGAACGTCGGGTTCTCAAAGTCACCGGTGTGGCCGAGCGACGTATAGAACGACCGCCCTCCATCCGCCCGCTGGAAGGTCCAGGCTGCGGGCTCGATCGGCTTGCCGACGATCTCTCCTTCGATCAGGACGGTGGCTCCCTCGGCGAGTGGAGCTGTCTGATAGAGCGACCCACCCGCAACGAAGGGCTCTGTGGGAATACCGGTCAGGATGGGATTCGAAACGGCAACGGGCTTCATCACCGTCGTCAGTTCATTCGCAGAGTGATTGTTGTAATTCCCCCCGAACACCTGTTTGTCCCACTCGGGCCACGCAGCTCGCCCCTCGGGTGGCTCTTTGTCGCGCAGGCACCACGCATGGCTGGCAGTGCGGATGCCCACAATCGGCTTCCCGGCGGCCACGAAGTCGCGGACATGTTGGAGATCCTCAGGCTTGAGCAATCTTCGCCGGGCACTGATCAGGGCCAAGTCGAAATCCTTCAGTTGCTCCATGCCCGGAAGGTCATGGGCCTCGGTCTCGGAGCCGAAGAAGAACTGCACGTGGAAGTCATGCCCGAGGTATCGAGACGCAAACTCCGGGAGCGTCTTGAGTGTTTCGTACTCGACTTCGGAGATGATGATCGCCAGCCGGGGCCGCGTATCGGTGGCATGTCGGAACGTCTTGCCGCCGAGAAGCTGGTCACTCGTAATCGTCGGGGCGACGAACTTCTCGACATGCTCGATGATCAGATCGGTCCCCGTGAAGTGGCTGACGAACGGCCACCGCTGCGGGTTGTACATTGTGTCGGTCATGTCGCGGACCAGGGCCACCCGCTTGCCATTGCGAGCCATCTGCCGCAGCCCGAAGGGCCGTCCGAGGACGCACATGTTCGTATGCACTCCGGTCAGGATCACGTTCTCGATCCCGCGAGCCTCAAGAATGCTCCAGACCTCATCTCCCTGGTCGGTGATAAAGTCTTTCGCGTCATCAATCTGAATGAAGGCGGCCTGCTGCTTCCAGGGGAGCTTGGGGTTGCGGCCCAGGTCGGCCAGTTCCTTGGCCCATTTCGCGTGCTGTTCGGGTTCATCATCCTCCCCACCATCCGATTGGTCGATCGGGTACGTGGCTGCCTCTTCCGAGGGAATCTTGCTGCACCACGACTGAATGTCAGCGGGGAGCTTGGCCGCTTTCGGCGTCTCCATCGCTCGCTTGCGGGCGGGATGGTCGACATAAGACGGCATGCAATCGCTGGGCGCATGAATGATCGTCATCCCCCGCTCACGGGCGTTCGCCACCAAGTCATTGAGTCGTGGCCCGAACTCCGTCAGCCGCTGCACCGCGTTGTAGCAATGGTGGTAATCCCACACGTCGCACACGATCAGAGCGGTCTTGGCGGGATCCCATTCCTCCTCGCGGACGCGCGTGTGATACCGCCCCGTTGCAGCGGCGGTCTCCGTCCGGTGACGAAGTTGCAATTTGACTGGATCAGCAGCCAGTGAAACGGTGGAACTCACCAAAGAGGCCCCCAGAGTGATCCATCCGACCACCGACGAAACGAACTGCCAACGAGAGAACATCACGACCTCCTGAACCGGGAACAGGACGCTGGACATTGTGTTCGGAGTGGAGGGGAATAGGAAGGATCACAGTCCGTTGACGGGGCAACGCCAGAAGTCGTCAGTTTTCAGTCATCAGTTTACAGTCGTGGCCGCGCTGGGCTTCGCTGGCGGACCGGTTCCCCGTTCTGATAACTTCTGCCACGAATCCGGAACTTCCCTGACCTTCATGAGACCGACGATGTTTGGCAACCGCCGCGCAGAAGTGGACAAGGCCCTCGAAGGGGTCGATTTCGAGAAGAACACCTACCAAGTGGAGTTCGACACGACCGCCGGGAAGATCGTCCTTGATCTCTGGACGGATGTCGCCCCGGGTCATTGCCAGAACATCATCGGGCTGGCCAAGATCGGCTTCTACGACGGGATCATCTTCCACCGCGTCATTCCCGACTTCGTGATACAGGCGGGCTGCCCCCAGGGGCGCGGCAGCGGCGGACCGGGCTACACGATCAATGCCGAGTTCAACAAGCGGCTGCACGAAGCGGGTGTGCTGTCGATGGCCCGGACGAGTGCCCCGAATTCGGCGGGTTCGCAGTTTTTTCTCTGTTTGGGACGGGTGCCACACCTCGACAACTCGTATACCGGGTTTGGCAAGACTGCCGATGAGGCGAGTCTGAAGGTGGTGCTGTCGATCGGCGGCGTCAAGAGGAACGCCGAGGACCGACCACTCCAGGACGTGAAGATCCTGACTGGCAAGGTGCTGGTCAAGGCCAAGTGAGCCGGAACAGAGATTACAGCGGCCGGTCCACCGTGGGCGGCCGGCTGGCTTCCCGACCCCAGCAGGGGTCTCAGAAATTAGCCGGTGATTGAGCGGCAGCGACACCACCGGTGACCCAGCCCCTAGCAATCGCATCCCGGAGGGATGCCAGAACGCCGGTTCCCGAGGCTGTGAGCTTCTGGCATCCCTTCAGGATGCGGCCAGACTCGGGAACGTTTTCCGGTGGTGTCGCTGCCGCTCAACCACCGGCTAATTTCTGACATCCCTTCGGGATGGGCCGAGAGATACTTCATCCCCGAAACTCCTCGTCCCTCACGATCAATAACGACGATACCACTGTCGACGCAGCCGCTTGCCTCTTCAAGGCGGGCTTATTCCCAGGACTGGTCTTATGACCTCGTCACCTCATCGTTCTCCAACGGGCGAATCGTTCGACTGGCTGCTCTATCGGCGGATCGCCACGCTCGTTCTGATTCCAGCGGCGCTGGCCATATTGCTGCGACCGCTCGGTCAATCGACGTTACGAATGACGCTGCTGGTGGGACTTGTCGCCGCCGTAGCTCTTGGCAATACCGTCCTCATTGTACTGGGAATGCACCGAGTGGGGATTCGGCTGCGCAAGACGACGCGGGATCTCGCCGCAGAATTGCCTACCGCTGAAGTTCTCGCAGTAGACCGCCCCAGGCAGAATACGCTCGTGGCCGCCGAAGAGGATCTCTTTGCCGTGTCCGGGCGAGTCCGAACCGAGTGGGCTGCACTGCGTGATGAGAGCCGACATCTGCGGCAAAGCAATACCCTCTTTGAGGGGGTTCTGGAGACGATGCACGAAGCGGTGTTTGTCGTCGATGCGGAAGGCCAGTTATTGTTCATTAACCCGGCTGCGGGCGATTTGTTCGATGTGGATCGGCATGCGGCGAAAGGTCAGTTGGCCTGGGAATCGATCCGCTCGGGGGCCATCCAGGCCTTGGTCGCTGAGGCCTTTGTGAATCGGCGACTCGTTCAAAGAGAAGTGGAAGTTCCGCGTCAGAAACGGATTCTGGAAGTCTCAGCGATCATGCTCCCCTTGGATGCGGGACAAGGTTGCCTCGTCGTGGCGCATGACGTTACGGAACTGCGAAAGCTGGAGCAGATGCGGCGCGACTTCGTGTCAAATGTCTCGCATGAGCTAAAGACTCCGCTAACCTCAATCCAGGCCTACGCGGATACCTTGCTGGAAGGGGGACTGGAAGACGAAGGGAGCTCCCGAATGTTCGTCGAGCGGATCGTCGAGCAGTCGGAGCGGCTGAACGCGCTCGTCATGGATCTATTACGTCTGGCTAAGATTGAGTCAGAGCCAGAGGCGTTCCAGATCGTGCAATGCGACGCCGATGAGATCGCCGCAGCCTGCGTCGACGACCATGCCCAGGTTGCCGCCTCAAGGCAACTGAAACTCGAGTCGAGTCAGCCGGGTCGCGAGTTGTCGGTGTGGGCCGATCATGATGGACTGCGAACAATTCTCAACAACCTGGTCTCGAACGCTCTCAACTACACCCCCGCCGGTGGCCTCGTCCGGCTTTCTGTTCAGCAAGATGGAGAGCGGGTGCTGTTCGAAGTCGCCGATACCGGTGTCGGAATTGCCCGGGAACACCAGTCTCGGATCTTCGAGCGGTTCTACCGCGTCGACAAGGCCCGCGCTCGGGCAACGGGCGGCACGGGGCTCGGACTCTCGATCGTTCGGCACCTCGTCGAGGTGATGCATGGCGAGATCACACTCGAGAGCGAACTCCACCGGGGTTCGACCTTTCGCGTCTGGTTGCCGGCTCGACAGACCACCAAACGGCTCCAGCCCTGAACCAAGTAACCCTCTGCTGACTCAATCAAAAGAATCACTCGTAATCCTTGGTGGAATGGCGTATTGAGTGTTGTTCTATCAGATCAACAGCACACGTCACGGAGGGATTTCGAGTGAAACGTTCACAGAGTGTAAAGCAGAACAAGCGGCAGCAGCAGCAGGCCTGCCTCCTCTGTAAGTTCCGTGCTGGGAATCTGGATTAACTAGGGCAGTTTCCGAACTGGTCTTCAGTTGCAGATTTGGAACACTAATCCACGCTAATCAACACTCATCCGGAGCCGGAATTTGAGATGCTGCTCAATCGTAAAGCTCTTCGGGATTAGCGAAGATCAGTGAAGATTAGTGTTCCCCACTCCGGGTTGAGGGAGAATTTTCACTGAAGACCATTTCTGAAAATGCTCTCGTGAGATAAAAGAAGTGGCGGATCTCATCGAATAATAACTTCTCGCCTTTCTCGTGCGAGATGTTCATGCGGATGACGACCATGCGAT
>JAYSVZ010000039.1:0-8409 GCA_043718305.1 Planctomycetota bacterium
GCAACTTTGGAGTGTGAGTCCCAGCTTGCTACAATTGCCGCCTCCACTACTGGCCCCATTGCTCATTGCTGCGACCCACCCACATGCCGACCTACGACTACAAGTGCAAAAAATGCGAGCATGTCTGGGACGAGTTCCAGTCGATCAAGGCCCCCGCCAGCAAAAAGTGCCCCGGGTGCGGCAAGAATGGAGCGGAGCGCCAGATCAGTGCGGGAGCGGCAATCCTGTTTAAGGGGTCTGGTTTCTACCTGACCGACTACCGTAGCGATTCGTACAAGAAGGCCGCCGCTGCCGATTCGTCCAGTAGCACCCCGGCCAAGTCGGAGGGGAGCAGCAAGCCGGAGAGCAGCAGTCCCAAGCCAAGCAGCGGTAGTCCCACAAAGGGCGAATAGCGGGTTGGAGTCTAGCCTTGAGGCTGTTCCGGACAGGCTAAAGGCTAGACTCCAACCCCGATTCTTTGCGTGGCGGAGACCCTAGTCCGCCACCGCTGAAGTCCCACATGACCAAGGCCAGAGTCCGAACGCAATTCGCACTCGTCCCAAGAACGCCCCGCCCTGAAAGGGCACCGACATAACAGCCCAGGGCTCCCCAGCCCCTCTCCCGGGGGGAGAGGGGAGCCGGAAAAAGCGTCATTCTGGGCTTCAGTAAGATCTGGCTTTACGCCCCCGCCCCGACGGCTTCCGCTTCGACTTCGGCCTCTTTCGTCGTGCCGACGAAGTCGAGTTGCTTCGCGCCGCCGACTTCCCGAACATTGACCAGGATCCGGTCCTTGCCGTTGAAGATCCCTCGCAGGAGTTCTTCCGAAAGCGGGTCTTCGATGAACATCTCGACCGCCCGGCGGAGCGGGCGGGCTCCATAGTCCGTGTGGTCGCGGTCGGCGTCGCCGCGGCTCTTGTCGATGATGAGCTGCTTCGCTTCGGCGGAGATGATCAGGTTCAACCCTCGATCGATCAGGCGTTCGCGGACCTTGCCCAGTTCGATCTCCACGATCTGCCGCATGTTCTCATCGGTCAGCTTGTGGAACACGACGATCTCGTCGAGACGACCGATGAATTCGGGTTTGAAGACCCGGCTCACTTCGCCCATGACGTTCTTTTTCATGTCGTCATGTTCGGTCTTCGAGTCGCTGCTGCCGAAGCCGAAGCCGGGACTGGCGATGGCTTTGGCCCCGACGTTGGTCGTCATGATGAGGACGGTGTTCTTGAAGTCGACCTTGCGACCGAAACTGTCGGTCAAATGTCCTTCTTCCATGATCTGGAGCAGCATGTTGTACACATCGGGGTGCGCCTTCTCGATTTCGTCGAGGAGGACCACGGCGTACGGCCGGCGACGAATGCGTTCGGTAAGCTGGCCGCCTTCTTCGAAGCCGACGAAGCCCGGCGGAGCCCCGATCAGGCGGCTGATGTTGTGCCGTTCCTGGTACTCGCTCATGTCGATCTGCACGAGGGCGTCTTCTTCGCCGAACATGAATTCGGCGAGGGTCTTCGCCAGCAGCGTCTTTCCAACCCCGGTGGGTCCGGAGAAGAGGAAGGTCGCCATCGGACGCTTAGGGTCTTTGAGTCCGCTGCGGCTGCGGCGGACCGCCTTCGAGACGAGTTTGATCGCCTCATCTTGCGAGACGACCTTGCGGTGAAGTTCCCCTTCCATGGCGAGGAGCCGCACGGCATCTTCGCTGGACAGACGAGTCAACGGAACGCCGGTCATCTTCGAGATGACCTCGGAAATAATCTCGGCATCGACGATGCCGTCCGATTCCTTCGACTTCTGTCGCCATTCGCGGGTGATCGTCTCCCGCTTCTTCTTGAGCTTGTCCGATTGGTCCCGGAGCGAAGCCGCCTTTTCGAAGTCTTGGTTGGCGACGGCCTCTTCTTTTTGAGCGTTCATCCGCTCAACCTCGGCATCAAGGTCTTTGAGGTCCGGCGGACGGACCATCGACTTCAGACGGACGCGGGCTCCGGCCTCGTCGATCACGTCGATCGCCTTATCCGGCAGACAGCGGCCCGAGATGTACCGGGAAGAGAGTTCGACCGCCTTTTCGAGGGCGTCATCGGTGTACTGGACGCGGTGATGTGTCTCGTAGCGGTCCTTGAGTCCCTTGAGGATCTCGATGGTTTGCTTCTTCGACGGGGGGTCGACCATCACCATCTGGAATCGGCGTTCGAGAGCCGCGTCCTTCTCGATGTATTTGCGATACTCGTCGAGCGTCGTCGCTCCGATGCACTGCAGTTCGCCGCGGCTCAAGGCGGGCTTGAGCACATTTGAGGCATCGATGGCCCCTTCGGCTCCGCCAGCACCGACCAGCGTGTGGAGTTCATCAATGAACAAGATCACACTCCGCGCCCGGCGGACTTCGTTCATGACCGCCTTGATCCGCTCTTCGAACTGGCCGCGATACTTCGTGCCCGCGACCATCATGGCCAGGTCGAGGACGACGATTCGCTTGTCACGAAGCGGTTCCGGAACCAGCCCTTCCACGATCATCTGGGCCAAGCCCTCGACGATCGCCGTCTTGCCGACACCCGCTTCACCGAGCAGCACCGGGTTGTTCTTCTGCCGCCGACAGAGCACCTGCATCAGGCGCTCAATCTCGTTCTCGCGCCCAATCACCGGATCGAGTTTGGTCTGCTTGGCCAGTTCGGTCAGGTCACGACCAAAGCTGTCGAGTGCGGGCGTCCGGCTCCGTCCACTCTTGCCGCCGCCGCTCCCTTGGCCTTCGCCGCCCTTGCCGCCGCCTTCGCCGCCCTTGCCGCCACGTTCGGTGGCTTCGCCCTGCTCGGAACCATGTCCCAGAAGGTTCAACACCTCTTCCCGAACATCTTCCAGCTTCAGCCCCAGATTCATCAGCACCTGGGCGGCGACCCCTTCCTGCTCCCGGAGCAGTCCGAGCAGCAAGTGCTCTGTTCCCACGTAGTTATGGTTGAGGTTTCGCGCCTCTTCCATCGCGTACTCGATGACTTTCTTGGCCCGCGGCGTCTGCGGCAACTTGCCCAGCGTCACCATGTCCGGCCCCGACTGGACGATCTTCTCGACCTCCAGCCGGATCTTCCGCAAGTCCACGTCCAGATTCTTGAGGACGTTAGCCGCCACTCCCGAACCTTCCTTCACCAGACCGAGCAGAATGTGCTCGGTGCCGATGTATTCGTGGTTAAACCGCTGGGCTTCCTGATTGGCCAGCTGCATGACCTTGCGGGCTCGATCGGTAAAGCGTTCGTACATGTTGCGGTTCCTCCCCCAAGCTGTTGGCTGCGAATACGCAAAGAGCGGCGCTGGCTCCGATCCAGCAACCGCTCTGACGGACAGATGTTCGGTTTGCGTGAGGTTGATTCTAGGTCTGGCTCGCCAATGCGGCAAGATACGTCGCCCGTGAAATCGGTGAACTCTGTTGCGTTGTGGGCTGAAGTGGCCCAAGTTCGCTGTCATGCCAAATCAGGAAGCTGACCGGTCAGTAATCAGTGAGTCTGTATTTGTTGATGGATGGTGTGCCTTACCGCTCTGCATTCGTCTCCTCTGTCGTACGACTCACGTCACAAATGTACGCCCGCTGCGTAAATTTTCGTTGTTCGGAAATTCTCTGTACCCCAACGGGGGTCCAGTGTGGTCTCCTGATGAGCCTGCTGGCTGGTTGCTGATGGCTGACTGCTTCCACGTCGGTTGCGGCTGTACGGCGCTGGGTATTCAGCACCCTCATTTCACGCGATACCCGATGGTCTGCAAGACCTGCCTGACGCGGTCGAGTTGTTCTCCCTGGATTTCGATCTCGTCATCGCCGCTGAGGGTTCCACCTGCTCCGCATTGAGTCTTGAGCTTTGCCAGCAAACCCGGCAGGTCGTTCCCCTCCGAAGGGAGGCCGCGAATCACGGTGACACGTTTTCCATTCTTCCGTTTCTCGATGGCGATGTGTGCTGTCTGCTTCTCAGGAGGAATTCGCACCGGCTCCGGGGGAGGGCACTGGCACTCAGCTTCTAGTTGGTCGCAGCGTTCGCAACGCGGTGGTCGATCGAACGAGGTGCCTTCGAAGAGTCGCACGGGATGCCTCTCAGTGGTTGCCGGTTGATATCATGAGCCGCTCGTGGGGAACAGCCCCCACGTTTTCCGGAGACCATCGCTATGCACGTCGCCATCGTCACTGCCGGAGGGGCGGGAATGTTCTGTGGCTCATGCATGCAGGACAACACCTGGGCCCGCGGGCTGATGGTCGCGGGAACCCCGGTGACGTTGATTCCAACTTATACTCCGATTCGCGTCGACGAAGCGAACCACTCGCAGTCGCGCGTCTTCTTGGGCGGGATCAACGTCTATCTGAATGCGAAGTCCCGCTTTTGGGCGAGGTTGCCCGAATGGTCTAAAGGTTGGCTCGACACCCCCTGGGTCATTCGCCAATTGACGCGGTTCTCGGTCAGCAACGATGCGCGGGAACTCGGCGAGCTGACGCTGCAAATGCTCGCGGGGGAAGACGGTCCTTTGCGAGCTGCCGGAGAGGAGCTGGCCCGCTTCATTGGCCAGGAGCTTAAGCCCGACATCGTTGTTTTCAGCAACGCACTGCTCAGCGGATGCCTGCCGCAGATTCGCCGCACGTATGGAGGCCCCATTGCTTGCATCTTGCAGGGGGATGATATCTTTCTGAATGGTCTGCCCGACTCGCATCGGGCACGGGCCATCTCCGCTGTGTCGGCCAAGGCCCACGACTTCGATGGGTTCTTGACCCATTCCTGGTTCTACCGCGATCTGATGGCTGGCATGCTGTCGCTGGACCCGGAACGCTTTCAAAAGATCCCGCTTTCGATTGATCAGGAACCCCATACCGGGAAGCCCGGTGAACGGACTGGCCAACCTTTTACAGTCGGCTTCTTTTCGAGGCTCGCCCCGGAAAAGGGGCTGCACCATCTCATGGATGCGTTCGAGATCATGGCCCGCGAGGACGCTGACATCCGGCTGAATGTCGGTGGCTATCAGCCCGCGCAGCATCGCCCCTACTACGAGGCCCAACTCGCCCGTGGTCGCCGCTTCGGTCCCCGGTTCACGTTCCTCGGGAGCCCCAATACAGTCGAGGAGAAGGTGGCTTTCTTTCGCTCGATCGATGTCTTTTCCGTTCCCGCTGAGTACGCCGAGCCGAAGGGAATTCCCGTTCTGGAAGCGTGGGCCAATGGAGTGCCCGTCGTCCAGCCAGCCTGCGGAGCCTACCCCGAGCTGATTGGAACCGAAGGCGCAGGCGGACTGCTCGTCCCTCATCGCGACGCGGGGGCACTCGCGCGAGCCATCCTCGATTTGAAGGCCAATCCCGCAAAACGGCTGCGACTGGCTCACGCGGGCAAGGAGCAGGTCCGCACAACCCATTCTCACGAGGTCGCTGCTCAGCCAACACTCGCTGCCTTGGGAGTCATTATCAACCTTTAGTTCGCCTAATCAACGGACGCCAGCCGCCAGAATTCTGACGAATTCTGCTACAACATTCGCATGAACATTCGTCTCTCTCTTTCGCCGCATGGCCGATTGTCGTTTGAATCGCTGTCGTCGGATTCTGGCGACTCGGAGGGGACATCCACCGCGCTCAGCGATCCATCGATCGCGGATCTGCGGCGCGCGTTTGCGGTCTCTTCGGCAGAGGGGTTGTGGGTCTTGGGCGGGCCGACGATTCGCGAGGCCCTCCCCGCTGATTTCATCTTCTGGCGCGACTGGGCACGGCACAGCTTTCAAGCCGTGTGCCAACTCGACGAGGAACGCCAGACAGCGTTTATGAAAGCCGCCGAGAAGTCGGCCTCCGCGCTCGTCCCGCCACCGAATGATCTGGAACTGGCCACCTTGATCGCCGAAGCCCCGCCGATGCGGGGGCTGGAATATCTGACGCCTGCTGTGCTGAATGAGCTGTGGTCGGAGTTGGTAACATTGGTTCGACAGAGTGCGGAGGGGGCTGAGGGGGGGCTGCCAGCGCTGCTGCGGACTGTGAATCCGGTCTATCAATTGCTGGGCCGGGTGACGTTTCATCTGGCCGAGAACAAGCGGGACGAGTCGCGGCCGTTTGCGTTTCTGGCGACCTATGCCCATCGCCTCTCGGCCCAGGCCGCGGTCCAGCACCTGCCCCTGGCGCAGGCTCTCAAGCAGTACGCGGGAGAGCGCGACCGGACCAAGCTGGCGGAACTTCTTGCCCCCGTGCGAAAGGCGGCGGATGGCAGTTCGCTCGTGCAGGCCTGGCTCACCTCGCGGGCTCTGTTTCAGCCGCAATCGCTCTCGATTTCCGAGGCGTACCAGTTCCTCCGCGATGTCCCCGTGATGGAGCAGAGCGGACTCGTGGTGCGCGTCCCGAATTGGTGGAAGTCGCGCAAGCCAACACGGCCAACAGTCCAAGTCCAACTCGGACAGAAAGAGCCGAGCCGGATCGGGATCGACGGACTGCTCGATTTTTCCGTGAACCTCGCCCTCGAAGGGGAAGCTCTGACCGCAGCGGAGCAGCGGGCGCTCTTAGCCGCCACTGATGGTCTGCTACTGCTGCGGGGGAAGTGGGTCGAAGTCAATCGCGATCAACTGACGCAGGCCCTCTCGCACTGGCAGGATCTGCAAAACTCCCATGCGGGGGGGATCGATTTTCTAAAAGGCATGCGGCTCCTCGCGGGAGCCACGCTCGAGGGGAAAGACCAGCCGCCGAACGGAGTCGCGGATTGGATGAACGTCTCCGCCGGAACGTGGCTGAAGGACTCGCTGGCCCTGGTGCGTGATCCCCACGGCGTGATCGGCTGCTCGCCGGGTGAGGGCTTGCAGGCCACGCTGCGGCCTTATCAGGCCGATGGGGTGAAGTGGCTTTGGTTCATGACTCGACTCGGGTTGGGGGCCTGCCTGGCGGATGACATGGGGCTGGGCAAGACGATCCAGGTGATCGATCTGCTGCTGCGGTTGCGAGGCGAGCCAGCGGTCCCCGGGAAGGGGCCCAGCCTGCTCGTCGTTCCGGCGTCATTGATGGGGAACTGGAAGCAAGAACTGGCCCGCTTCGCCCCGCAGCTTCAAGTGAAGCTCATGCACCGTTCGGAATGCGATGCCGAAACGCTGGCCCGCGCAGCCCAGAACCCAACCCGCGAATTCGCCGGGACCGATCTGGTCGTCACCACTTATACCTTGGTCCGCAAAGCCGAGTGGATCGCAGCTTTCCCGTGGCGACTGGTGATCCTGGACGAGGCCCAGGCGATCAAGAACGCTGGTTCGGCTCAGACAAAGTCGGTCAAGAAACTTTCGGCGGTCGGGCGAATCGCCTTGACGGGAACTCCCGTCGAGAACCAGCTCGGGGATCTCTGGTCGCTGTTCGACTTCTGTTGCCCGGGTCTACTGGGGTCGGCCAAGCAGTTCAAGGAGTTCGTCAAACGCCTGAATCAAAAGCAGGATGCGCAGGCTTATGGGGCCTTGCGACGACTCGTTCAGCCATACATCTTAAGGCGGCTAAAGACCGATCCAAACATCGTTCCCGATCTTCCCGATAAGACGGAGATGCGAGTTGATTGCGGCCTCTCGAAGAAACAGGCGGCACTCTATCAGCAGGTCGTCGATGAACTCGCCCGGCAGTTGAAAGAGGTCGCTGGCATCCAGCGGCGGGGGATTGTGCTGGCCACGATGATGAAGCTCAAGCAGATCTGCAACCACCCCGCCCAGTACCTGGCCCAACCCGAATTCGACTCAACCGACAGTGCCAAGTTTGAGCGACTGGGGGCCATCGGCGAATCGATCGCGGAGCGACAGGAGAAAGTCCTCGTCTTCACGCAGTTCCAATCGCTGTGTGCCCCGCTGGCAAAATACCTCGGCGAAGAGGTCTTCGGTCAACCCGGTCTAGTGCTCCACGGCGGCGTCGCCGTTGGCAAGCGGCAGGATCTCGTCAAACGATTTCAGAACGAGGACGCCGTCCCGTTCTTCGTGATCTCGGTCAAAGCGGGCGGCACGGGACTCAATCTCACCGCCGCTTCGCACGTCGTCCACTTCGACCGCTGGTGGAACCCGGCTGTGGAGAACCAGGCGACTGACCGCGCCTTCCGGATTGGTCAGAAGCGAAACGTGCTGGTGCATAAGTTCGTCTGCCGCGGCACCCTCGAAGAACGGATCGATGAGATGATCCGCGATAAGCAGGATCTCGCTGACAAGGTGCTCGGCCCAACGCGTGAAGGAGAGACTCTGCTGACGGAGATGTCTGACAAGGAACTACTGAAATTCGTGGCCTTGGACATCACGCGAGCGACGGAGGAGGGGTAGGTGGTCAGCGGGTCGAAAGCGGCCCGCTGGTCTGTAGGACGGCCTTTCCAGGCTGGCCTTTCTACACCACTCGGAAGAGGTCAACGCAAAGGCGCAGAGTCGCAAGGAAGAGGCCGGCGTGTTCCGGGGGTCGCTTCACGGGCAGGAATCTCGTGAAGATCGAGGCTTTGCAGGGATGACTTTATT
>JAYSVZ010000381.1:0-5143 GCA_043718305.1 Planctomycetota bacterium
CGGTCGATGTCGAACCGGCTGGCCCCGGTGGCCATCATCTCGATCGCGCAGCACGCCAAGCCGAACGTCATCGGCCAGATGCTGGACTCTTTGGCCCAGTTCATGGCTTGCTCGAGTGTCGTCGTGACCACATTCTCTTCGAACCGACCTTCAATCCAGGTCATTGTCTCTCTCCAGGGGCGGTTAAGGACTCGATTCCGTATCGATCACTGTACCGCCCGGCCACTTCCGGTTGAATCCACTGGCCCCAGTTACACTTCGCGAGAATCGACCCCGCGTCAACTGGCCACAGCCTCCGCCACGAACTCGCAATGCCGGTCGCCATCCCGGCAACACTGGGTGCGACTGACTGGCACGCCCAGCACCTCGGCAAAGACGGTTTGTTCGAGATCGCAAATCGACGCATCTTGAGCTGCCAGATCATGATACGGACAGGTGTTCTCGCGAAGGATCGGCAACATCCCCTGATCGCTGTCGAGGATCTCGACATCGAAACCGAGCGTGCTGAGCAACCCTTGAAGCTCCCACAGACGCTCCGTCAGGGATGTCGAACGGACCTCTTGGGCATACCGCTTGACCAACTGGTCTCGCAGCCGCCGAATCAGCCGCGAGCGGACCTCGACCTCTTCGATATGTGTGATCTCTTCCCACAAGAGCAGCGCCAGGTCGCGGTAGTTATCCCCAATCAGGCGAAGACCTTCCGTCGTCAGAGCATACGAATGCGAAGGCCGCCCGCGATCCCCTTTCAGAGCCACCCGCGAGATCAATCCCGCATCCTGAAGCCGCGTCAGCCGCTGCCGAATCGCGGTTGGGGTCACCCCTTGGCGGTCGCAAAGCAACTGAACCGTCGCTGGCCCGCACTTTTGCAGGTCAGCGAGGAACTCACGATCACCGGCCTCGACTCCGAGCCGCATCTCTATGTCCTCTATGAGGTTTTGCACACGGTTCGTGTGCGAACGAATTGATTGTAGATGCCTCGGAGATATTTGACAAGCATTAATGCGAAAATGAAGCCACAGCGCTGCCTCGGACCGCAACCAACACGCAGGCGGGGGAGTGAGCCGCAAGAAACTCAAAAAACGCAAGACAGGTCTGTCGAAATTCATTGTGACAAACTGGCCAGCCGTGACTGTTCGATGCTGTCTCTCGCCGCAGGACTGGGGTTCACCTTATACTTCGCATACGGGCTTTCTATGGCTCGCAATTGCTCACTCGTCCCGGCAAGAGGCCGCTTCCCGATGTCTGACACTGCAACCGATGTCCCCGTTGAAGATCGTCGTGGGCTGTGGAGCGTGGGCTTTGTGGGGGTCTTGCTGACCCAGTTCCTGGGATCGTTTAACGACAATCTGCTGCGGTGGTTGTCGGTCTGCGTCGGGGAGCAGATCGGCCATCTTTCCGGGACGATGAACAAAGAGCAAGAGGCGTCGTGGAAGACGTTAATGCTCGTCCTCGGCGGGGTCGCTTTCACCTTGCCGTATCTCTTTCTCATGCCGCTCGCTGGGTCGTTGGCCGACCGGTTCAGTAAACGGTCGGTCATGATTGTCATGAAGGTCGTCGAGATCATCGTCATGACCTTCGCCGTTGTCGTGATGATGCAGGGGTATGTCTGGCTGATGTTTCTCGCGGTCGGTCTGATGGGGGCGCAGAGTGCGCTGTTTGGTCCCTCGCGGTTCGGGTCGATGCCGGAAATCTTGCCCCATCGCCATCTGTCGGTCGGGAACGGTTATGTGGGACTCGCGACCGTCGTGGCGTGTGCCCTCGGGGCCGCCGCCGGCCACCAGATGTACGGTCTGGTCCATGACGGAATCACCCCCAAGGGGATTACCTTCGAAGCCTACTTCCCTGCGGCCGCGTCCTTGATTGGAATTGGAGTCCTGGGAACGATCACGAGTCTGATGATCCCGAAACTCTCCGCGGGGAACCCAGAGAGGACTCTCAAATACAACCCGATCACGGAGACTGTCCCCGCCCTCCGGATCCTTTGGAAGGATGTGCGCCTCGTTCGAACGACGTTCGGGATCGCATTCTTCTGGTTCCTGGCTTCACTGGCCCAGGTCAACGTCGACCCCCTGGGCGGCGAAGTCCTCGGTATTGCCAAGGAGAATATCGGACTGCTCCTGGCTGTTCTGGTCGCCGGACTCGGAAGCGGCAGCGTCCTCGCTGGGTATCTCTCCGAAGGGAAGGTCGAACTCGGCCTAGTCCCGTTTGGGGCCTTGGGGATTTGCATCAGTGCCCTCCTGGTCTACATCACTGGTTCAATGGTCGACCCATCGGGGTACGTCTGGTTTTATCTCTGTTGTGGATCACTGTTCCTGCTGGGGGCGGGAGCGGGAATGTTCAACATCCCCCTGGAAAGTTATCTGCAATACCGAAGTGATCCCAATGATCGCGGGATGATCCTGGCGGGCTGCAACTTCATTACCTTCCTGTTCATTCTGCTGTCACTGGGGCTGTTCTATCTGCTCCGTGGGGGGCTGGGGCTCTCTCCCACGGCGATCTATGCGGTGGCGGGGCTGGGGACGATTCCCGTTCTGGTGTATGTGCTGCGGCTGATGCCCGATCTGACGTTCCGGTTCTTCCTCTATCTGATTTCGCACACGCTCTACCGTTTGAAGATCCAAGGCCGGGAAAACGTTCCCGTCAAAGGCGGTGCCCTGATTGTGGCCAACCACGTCTCGTGGGTCGACGGGGTGTTGCTGATGGGGACTTGTTCCCGGCTGGTGCGATTTATCATCTATGCCGACTTCACCCGCATGCCGCTGCTCAAGCCGTTTGGCGAGATCATGCGGGTCATTCCCATTAAGACCAGCGAAGGCCCCCGCTCACTCATCAACTCGCTGAAAGTCGCCAAAGAGGCCCTCATCCTGGGGGAACTCGTCTGCATCTTTGCCGAGGGTTCCATCACCCGCACCGGGCAACTCCAACCGTTCCAGCGCGGGCTGATGAAGATCGTGGAAGGGACCGGTTGTCCCGTGATCCCCGTCTACCTGCATGGGTTGTGGGGCAGCTTCTTCAGCTTTCGCGGCGGCAAGTTTTTCGGCAATATGCCCAAACGCTGGACTTACCCGGTCTCGATTCTCTTCGGAAAGCCGCTGGAACATCCCGAGGATGTCCACGCCGTGCGGCAAGCGGTTCAGCAACTGGGAGTGGAAGCTGTGGAAAAAGATAAGACACGCGAACTGATCCCGGTTCGGCAGTTCATTCGGCGGTGCCAGGCCGACCGGTCACGCCCCAAGGTGGCCGACTCGTTTGGACTCGAACTGACCGGTGGCAAGACCCTCATTTCCGCGTTGGCGATGCGGCGCTACATGGAGCGCGAGGTCTTCTCGTCGGATGAGAAGATGGTCGGCCTGTTGATCCCGCCATCGGTTGGTGGGTTCCTGGCGAACATGGCTGTCGCTCTTGCGGGGCGGACCACCGTCAACCTCAATTACACCCTCTCCGATGAGACCTTGAACTACTGCGTGAAGGCCGCCGGACTCAAACATGTGCTGACCACGAAGAGCTTCCTGGAGAAGAAGCCGATCAATCTCGTCGGTGCCGAGTGGGTCTTCGTGGAAGAGTTCAAAGCCAAGATGACCAAACTCGATCAGGGAATCGCCCTGGCCCAGTCGTACCTCCCAGCGGGGATCTTGGAGCGGCTCCTCGGGCTGACCAAGATCAAGCCGGATGACATTCTGTCGATCATCTTCACCAGTGGATCAACCGGGGAACCCAAGGGCGTGATGCTCTCGCAGCACAACATCGGCTCGAACATCGATGCCGTGGACCAGATGCTCAACCTGGAGCGGACCGATGTGCTGATGGGCGTGCTCCCGTTCTTTCACTCGTTCGGCTACACCGCCACGATGTGGCTCCCCGCATGCTTCGCTCCGAAGGCGGTCTACCACTTCAATCCGCTCGACGCGAAGATCATCGGCAAGCTGTGCGAGAAGCATAAGACGACGATCCTCATGGCGACTCCGACGTTCCTGAAGACCTATTTGAAGCGGATCGACAAGGAGCAGTTTGCCGACCTCGATCTGGTCGTGGTTGGGGCCGAGAAGATGCCCCTTGATCTGGCCGAGGAGTTCTTCAACAAGTTCGGCGTCCGCCCTTCGGAAGGCTATGGCACCACGGAACTCTCTCCCGTCGCAGCCGTCAACATCCCCGATCACCGGACCGCCGACCATCATCAAAAAGGAACGAAACTCGGCACCGTGGGGCGTCCGCTCCCCGGTGTGGCGGCCAAGGTCATCAACCCCGAGTCGGGTGTCGACCTGGGCATCGGCAAGGAGGGGTTACTCCTCATCAAAGGCCCCAATGTGATGCAGGGCTACCTCGGCCACCCCGAGAAGACCGCCGAGATGATCCAGGACGGCTGGTACAACACCGGCGACTACGGTCGGATCGACGAGGAAGGGTTCGTGGAAATCACCGGTCGCCAGAGCCGGTTCTCCAAGATCGCGGGCGAGATGGTGCCGCACATTCTGATCGAAGAACTCTTGACCCGGATCATTGAAAAACCCGATTCGGAAGATGTCGATATCAAGCTGGCGGTGACCTCTGTCCCGGATGAAGGCCGCGGCGAACGGCTGATCGTCCTGCATACCACACTCGATAAGACGCCTGCTGAGATCCTGAAAGAACTGAAGGAGAAGGGCCTCCCCAACCTGTGGCTCCCCTCCGCCGACAGCTTCGCGCAGGTCGAGCAGATCCCGATTCTTGGGACGGGGAAGCTCGACCTGAAGGGGATTAAGATGATGGCCCTGGAGAAGTTCGGGAAGTGATTTGATAACGGTGTTGGGGCGATCAGACGAGACCCTTTGGGCAACGCCGTGAAGGATCTCGGCAAGGCGTTTCCCAAGGTTCTGCTCCCTCTCCCCACGAGCGGTGCGACTTTCGGAGAGGACATGGCTGTGGGGAGAGGGGGCCGGAAACGTGCTGGCTGCCGTGGGAACGTGATCCCCGAAAAATCCTTCACGGCGTTGCCCATTGGGGGCAGAATGCGGAACGCATTCAGATTCACCGGAATTCGCGACGACACACAACATCTCATCCCAAAGCGGGGGCACCCTTCTGCCTTGCCGCTTTGCACCGTACGATGCCGCGTTGACTCTTCCGTGACTCGGGATGTTGCTGTCCATGTCTGAACCGCTGATCT
>JAYSVZ010000382.1:0-1795 GCA_043718305.1 Planctomycetota bacterium
CGGAGATACAACGTGTCGAGAGCCACTTGCTCAATCCGGGACCGGCCCCGCCATAAGTTCAGTTCGCGGGCGGCGACGAGTACCAGGTCTTCGGAGGCCAGGCGATGGTCGGCTTCGAACCGCCCGTAGGCCTCTCCGGCTCGCACTTCATCGAGACGCAGCACGCCCAGCGGGATCAAGTTGCCAGCTGCCGGTCGGAGGACCGCCAGTTCCTGCCCCACCTGGACGCCATGTGCGTAGCCCAGATTGATCGTCCCCGAATTTCCAGACGTGGAGTCGAACTTCCCATAGACAAAGTGCCGCTGGGTCAGTGCCTTGCCCCGGAAATAAATCTGTTCTTCACCCGCAGCGGAAGCCGAGAGCCATAGCCCAAACAGAAGCAGTGCGAAGATTTGGCGTGTCATGGGTCGGTCTCATTCGCGGGTGTTGGTGCTGGCTCTACGGGAGTGCGCCAAGCGATCAACCTTCATAACTAGCGAACGGCCCGGACCCCTCGCAACTCCAAATTGTCGAATCGCCCCGTGTCGTCAAAAGATCCGATGCCGACTGCGCCCGACAAGAACGTTTTGTCGCGGGCCGTCATCACGGGTTTCTCCAGGTCGTCAAAGAAAACCGCGATCTCTCCCGATTCGACTGTGCGGCGAATCCGGGCATGATGCCATTGGTCGTCCCACGGCGTTCCAGCGGTCGTGGTCAGCGAGATCTTCGTGCGGGGGGCTTCGTTCACGAGAAAGATCTGGTTGGCGTGATCATCCGTCTTCTGACCCAGATGGACATAGTAGAAATGCAAAGGATCCTCACCGGCTTGTCAATCCGTTCTTCATTGACGGCTCAGACATCGCTTTGGATGTCTGAGTGACGCAGGAACAAGAGGGAGCAATGAAGCCATGATCGTTATTGAGAGTGCTTCCCTCCCTCCTCCTGTTGCGTTGCATGCCAGACGCTCAAAGCAGCGTCAGATTCACCCCGCCACCTTATACCGTTCGCTGGCGAGGGGATGTATCGGCAGTTCCTGGCCCGCACCCAGTCCTCACATTCAAGTCGGCCAAGAGTTTCGTCAGGACGGCGAAATCCACCGGCTTGACCAAGTGCAAGTCGAACCCGGCGTCCGAACTCTTTTGCCGGTCATCCTCCTGCCCCCAGCCGGTCAGGGCCACCAGCACCATGTCCTGGCCCCACGGCTGTTGACGGATGCGGTGGGTCGCTTCATAGCCGTTCAGCTTCGGCATCCCGATGTCCATGAGGATCACATGGGGCTGGAACGCCTCAGCGGCCTGGACACCGGCCTCGCCGTCGTGGGCGGTACAGACTTCGTTCCCGAGCATTTCGAGAAGCAGGCTGAGCGAGTCCGCCGCGTCCACGTTGTCGTCCACGACGAGGACGCGGCGAAGGCCGGTCGGCAGGACCTCATCGGGCCGTTGTTCCGGGCGTTCCGGCTGGCCATTCACCGACGCGACCGGCAAGCGGACGACGAACTCGCTCCCTTGGCGCTCCCCCTCGCTGCGAGCCTGGATGGTCCCGTCGTGCATCTCGACCAGACCCTTCACGAGCGACAATCCGATCCCCAGCCCGCCGGTCGTCTTCTCCAACGTCCGGTCGACCTGGGAGAACATGTCGAAGACCTGTTCAAGCATGGAGGGCGGAATGCCGATGCCATCGTCCGTCACCGACACCACCACCGTCCCGCCGTCCCGCCAGACCGCCAGCCGAATGTGGCCGCCGGCGTGGGTGTACTTGGCACTGTTGTTCAGCAGGTTGGACACCACCTGGGCCAGCCGCGTCTGGTCCCCGTCGA
>JAYSVZ010000383.1:0-1792 GCA_043718305.1 Planctomycetota bacterium
TTCCTCCCGGATTCAGATAACGAACCGACGGTATAAGGGACGGCCTGGAAAGGCCGTCCTACAGGGAGATTTTCGACCGCCTGCCTAGAGCCGGTGATGACGGCACTCCTACCGGCGGCTTCCAAATCCCGTCAGGCGTCGGTTGTCAATCAACCGCGTCTTTCCAACCCGCGCCGCAATCAACGCCACCATCTCCGGCTGGGCCACGCGCAGCTCAGCCAGCGAATCGGGGTCCGCGATCGTGACGTAGTCAATCGTAATCTCAGGATGGGCTGCGAGGGTCGACTGCATCTCGGAGACGATTTTCGTGAGGTCTGTTTCCCCGGAGTCGAGTCTCAGTTGGGCGAGGGCCAGCGATCGCGACAGCGACAAGGCACTCGTTCGCTCTCGGGGACTCAGGTAGACATTCCGGCTACTCATGGCGAGGCCGTCCGGTTCGCGGATCGTTGGACAGACCACGATCTCCACCGGAAGGTCGAGGTCTTGGACCATGCGGCGGATCATCGACTGTTGCTGATAGTCCTTGGCTCCGAAGCACGACACGTCAGGCTGCACAATGTGGAAGAGTTTGAGCACGATCGTGGCGACACCGCGAAAGTGGGTTGCGCGGAAGGCCCCTTCGAGCGGCTGCGTGACCTCTTCGACGGTGACCCACGATTGGTAACCGGGCGGGTAAAGCGATGGGATCTCTGGGACGAAGACCAGGTTCACCCCCGCCTCGCGGCACATGTGTAAGTCACGCTCCAGTGGTCGCGGGTACTTCGACAAATCCTCTTGCGGAGCAAATTGTGAGGGGTTCACAAAGATCGTGGCGACCACAAAATCGGTCCGCCGCCGACACTCCTCAACCAGACTGATGTGCCCCGCATGCAAGGCCCCCATCGTCGGCACGCACCCGATCCGAGAACCCCGCCCTCGGGCTTCCGCGACAGCGCGGCGCACCTCGGGGATGCTGTCGGTGACTATGAATTCATCTGGGGGAGGCACGTGTTGCGACATCAGTTCTTATCTCACGGGGAAGCGGAATATCGGAGGGCCATCATTCTCATCCTCGGGGTCGCTGTCGCCCAGGTCATCGGGGTCATCGAAGTGCTCCTCGCCGGTCATCGCCTGAGTGAAAGAAGTGGCCTCGGCCAGTCCATTAATATGCCCCCAGACCGCATCGTCGAAGTCTCCCTGACGGATGTACCCAATGACTTGGGTGTGATCGTCGCCAATCTCCCAGTCGACTCCACAGCGGCGCGAGATCAGGCACAGCCCATCGAGCAACTCGCGAATCGATCCATCGGGCAGACCTAAAGTGGCAGCGGAAGCGCGGTCTTCCGGAGCTGGGTCGAAGTTCGGTTTGCTGGCCCCATCGAGTGAACCATCTTCCTCGCGACTGAAATGGATTGGCTCACAACTGAGCCAGGTGTAACTCTTGTTCAACTGCGTGACGCATTCCCGAATCGCCTTCCACTGTTCGGCAGTCACAGGCTCAAGGCTGGTGTAGGAGATCGCGTAGCCCATGATCGAGTGGGGTCTAAGTGAGGGGTGAGTCACGTTGTCAAGAACAATCGTTCACGAATCGCTCCAGACGGTCGATGCTTTTCTTACCGATTATTGACATGTGGACGTGCTTCCTCTTTTCATTCGTCCGGATTGTCGCACGGGTCTTCATCCTCAACTCTTGTTTGTTTCGGTGAATTCGAATTCAGATTTCGGAACTGCTTGCTGGTTGATTTCAATGTCTTTTTGACATCTTTGATGGGTTCTGCCAAGGGAAGATGCTCTGGGCGCTGACCACTGATCT
>JAYSVZ010000384.1:0-1790 GCA_043718305.1 Planctomycetota bacterium
GTCCGCCTGGGAGCGTTTGAGTTCCGCCGCGCGCGACTCCAGCGCGTCGAGCAATTGCCGACGCTCGATGGCATAACGAATTGATCGCTCCAATCGCAAACCGTCCAACGCATCCTTGACCAGGTAGTCGGCGGCACCCGCCTTCATGGCCTGGACATCGATGGCGTGATCCGCCTGTCCGGTCAGCATGATAATCGGCACGCGACAGTTTTCACCGATCGCCTGCCGCAGCAGATCGAGTCCGTCGCGCGCCCCCAGCCGGTAATCGAGCAGGCAGGCCTGATGGCGACCCTGCCGGAGAGCCTCCAATCCGCCGTCGAAGGTTCCCTTCCAATCCACGTCATAAGCCGCTTGAGCCTGAGTCAGCAGGCCGCGGGTGATGAACAGACTGTCCTCATCATCGTCGATCAGCAGGATGGATGGACGGCTTGTCATTCGCGTCGTTGTCCCAAACGGGTGTGTTCACTCGTCATTGCTTCGCGGCGTCAGTGCCCGTTCGGCAGCTTCACGATCTCGAACCAGTAGATGCTCAGGGTCTTCATGATTTCCGCCAAGCCTTGAAACGTGACCGGCTTGGTGATGTAGGAATTCACGCCCAGATCGTAGGCCCGGATGATGTCTTCTTCCGCCTTCGACGTCGTCAGGATGACCACGGGGATCTTGTGGAGCACCGGGTCGCTCTTGATTTCCGCCAGCGCTTCGCGGCCATCCTTGCGGGGCATGTTCAGGTCCAACAGGATCAAGCCGGGCGTTGGCGCCGATCCCGGTGCCGCGTACTTGCCGCGGCGGTGCAGATAGTCCATCAACTCCTCACCATCCTCCACAAAGCGAATGTTATTTTTCAGGCGGTACTCGTGAAGCGCCTTTTCGGCGAGCAGGCGATCATCGGGATCGTCGTCGGCCATCAGGATTTCGACCATCTCTTCAGACTGGTTCATCTTTCGGTGCTCCTCGGGGCTGTTGCACGGGGATGGTCACCACGAATGTGGAACCTTGGTCGGGAACGCTGCGGGCCGTGATTGTTCCACCATGTCGTTCGGCAATCTTGCGGCAAATGGCCAGCCCCATGCCGGTCCCTTCATACTCGCTCCGACCATGCAGGCGCTCAAACGGGGCGAAAATCCGATCGACATACTTCTGCTCGAAACCGATGCCGTTGTCTTCCACGGTGATCTCGCAGAATTGTACCGGCTCGCCGTGTGACGCCAACGCCGCGGCGTCGGGTTCCATGACACGGCTGCGCACGATCACGACGGGCGGCACGGTCTTGCGGCGGTACTTGAGCGCGTTGCCGATCAGGTTTTGCAGCAGTTGCCGCATCTGCGTCGGCTCGGCGTCGAGTGTCGGCAGCGGTCCGAGATCGACCCGGCCACCGGTCTCCTGGATTCGCGCTTCCAAGTCGTTCAGCACCAATTGGGCGATGTCGGGCAGGTTCACGGGCTCGAACGGTTGCGCCTTGGTTGTGATCCGCGAGTAATTCAACAGCTCGTTGATCAGCCCCTGCATGCGTTTGGCAGCCCCCTGCATGCGCAGCAGGTAATCCCGGCCCTCGTCCCCCAGCACTTCACGGAACTGGTTGGCCAGCATGTCGCCGAAGGCTTGGACCTTGCGCAACGGCTCCTGCAAGTCGTGGGAGGCGATGAAGGCGAACTGCTCCAGTTCGGTGTTGGATCGCGTCAGTTCGTCGGTCCGGGACTTCAACGTCCTGGTCCGCCGTTCGACGGTCTCCTCCAGACGGTCACGATGGTCGCGAAGCTCGTCGTCGCGCTGCTCAATCTCGGAGAGCATCG
>JAYSVZ010000385.1:0-5099 GCA_043718305.1 Planctomycetota bacterium
CAACCCGGATCAGACGACCGTCGAGTACCTGCGCGGTCGGCCGTTCGCCCCCCAAGGTGAGGAGTTCGAGAAGGCGGCGAAGTGGTGGCTCTCGCTGGCCTCCGGCCCGGGTGCCACGTTTGATGACATGGTCACATTCAACGCCGCTGACATCAGCCCGACCGTGACGTGGGGGATCAACCCCGGCCAGTCGGTGGGCATCAGCGAGCCGATCCCGGCGGTGTCGAAATTCCCAGTGGAGGACCAAGTGGGCGTGCGTGAGGCGCTGGAGTTCATGGAACTCAAGGAAGGGCAATCGCTGGAGGGTCTGAAGATCGATGTGGCCTTCATCGGGTCGTGTACGAACGGCCGCATCTCCGACTTGCGCGAAGCCGCCCGCATCGCCAAGGGCAAGAAAGTCGCCCCCGGCGTCAAGGCTCTCGTTGTCCCCGGCTCGCAGCAGGTGCTCGCTCAAGCCGAGCGGGAAGGTCTCGACAAGATCTTCACCGAAGCAGGCTTTCAGTGGCGCGAGGCCGGTTGCTCGATGTGCCTGGCGATGAATCCCGACAAACTGGTGGGGCGCGAGATCTGTGCGTCGTCATCGAACCGCAACTTCAAGGGTCGGCAGGGTTCACCAACCGGGCGGACGCTGCTGATGAGTCCCGCGATGGTGGTGGCTGCGGCGCTGGCGGGGCATGTGACGGACGTGCGGGCGATCTAACATTGAACCAGATCAGGAATCGGTTGCAGATTTCACACGACGGGTGAATGACTCATGCTGCACTCGCTCAAAATGACCAATGTTGGTCCCGCCCCAGAGATGGAGTTGGAATTTGGGTCACGGTTGAACTTGATCACGGGTGATAACGGGCTGGGAAAGAGCTTCTTGCTGGACACGATCTGGTGGGCACTCACCCGGAAGTGGCCGCAACAGTTGAATTCGAATCTGACGAGCGGGTACATGGGCCGACCCACCGACGCCAAGAAGCCAGCTACGATTGGGTTCCGGGTGGGATCGAAGACCAAGCAGGTTGAGTATCAAAGTCAGTTCGTTGCACGTGACCAAGCCTGGACCGGCAAAGCCGGACGTCCGTGGAATCCCGGTCTCGTGATTTATGCACAGGCCGATGGAGGCTTTTCCGTTTGGGATCCGGCCCGCAATTATTGGAAAACGGGAGGCAAGGTTGACGAGCAAGACCGGCTGCCCGGTTACGTGTTCACTTCGAATGAGGTTCTGAATGGGTCGGACAGGACTGTCAAGGGAACCTCATCTCCCGTACGCGTCTGCAAAGGGCTGATTGACGACTGGGCGGGCTGGATCGCCTCAAAGAGTCTCGAATCTCGCAACATGAACGCAGTGCTGGACCAACTCTCGCCCTCTGCCGAGCCGGGAGACAAATTACGGTCCGGGCTCCCGACTCGAATTTCAATCAATGACTCACGCGATATTCCCACCATCCAGATCGGAAACGGACCTGCGGCTCCCATACTGCATGCCTCAGCGGGTATCCGGCGAATTGCCCAGTTGGCGTATATGCTTACGTGGACATGGTCTGAGCATATACGAGCCGCAGAACTGTTGGGCGAAGACCGAACACAACAAGTGGTTTTTCTGATTGACGAAATTGAATGCCACTTGCACCCCCGTTGGCAGAGGACGATACTCAACTCGCTCATCAAGATGATCAAGGTGATCCACAAGTCCGCCGAGATCCAATTGATTGCCTCGACGCATTCTCCGTTAGTCATGGTGTCAGCTGAACCGCTCTTTGATCACGAACAAGACGCTTGGTTCGACATGGACCTCGATCGAAAAACGGGACAGGTAGAAATCGAAAATCGCCCGTTTGTGCGATTGGGCATTGCCTCGAACTGGCTGATGAGCGATGCGTTCGATCTCTCGACAGAACGTTCTCCGGAGGGGGAACACGCAGTTTTGGCGGCACTCGAAGTCTTGCGACAGGCAAAGCCCCATGCTGACAAGATCAAGGCAGTGACCAAAGAACTCCAGAAATGCCTCGGTGAGACCGATCGCTTTTGGGTTCGATGGTCGGATCACTTCCGAAACGGGAAGGTCAAGAAATGATTCGAGTCAAACCCGCTCCAGAGCCACCAACGTTTGACGAGACCGTTCGCAAACCGGGACTGCTGGCCATCTCCGAGATGGTTGGCGAGATTCCTGACCCACCTCGTACACATGGGAAGCCAGTGGAGTACCGTGCAGCCAGCCGAGCTGCAATCAAGCCAGGCAAGTTCCCTCCCTACTGGCGATTGGCCCTTGATGACCTGATGGAAAAATATCATCAGATTTGTGCGTACTCATGTTTTCGAATCCACGAAGTGACTGGCGCTTCTTCAGTGGATCACATGGCCCCAAAGTCAACACGTTGGGATCAGGTTTACGAATGGACGAACTATCGCCTGGCCAGCGCTTGGCTCAATTCGCTGAAACGTGATTTCGGAGATGTCCTTGACCCCTTCGACATCCAAGATGGCTGGTTCCAATTGGAACTGGTTGGATTCCAGATATGTCCAAATCGAACGCTCACCGTACTGCAACAAAATGACATTCTGAGAACCATTGATCCCACTCGCTTAGATCTCAACAATCCAATCATTTGCAAACGGAGGGAAGCGGATGCTGAAAGCTATTGGGCTAAGGAAATTTCATTGAAGACCTTGACTGAGCAGTCACCCTTCGTGGCATCGGAGCTTCGGCGACACGGGAGACTCCTCGCGCGTGACCATTGAGCGGCGATTGAGGCTCGAAGATTGTTGATTTTGGCATGATTGCCATCACTGACGCGATTATGTGGCGATGTTCACTTCCGGTGAGCCACGGCGAAACGTCCGACGCCGACGGAACCTACGTCCGTCGCTGGGTGCCCGGACTGGCCGGTCTGGCCACCCGCTGGATTCACCAGCCGTGGAACGCCCCGCCGAGTGAACTGGCCCGCGGGGGGGGTCACCTGGGTGAGAATGATCCCCGCCCGATCATCGATCACGCGGCGGTGCGGAACGAGGCTCTGGCGGCTTTTCAGTCGCTGAAGGGATAATTTCCCGCGAAATCGGTGCGATGCCTTCGTCGGGAAGAGTCCCCGTTTATCGTTTTATTCGGACCTTTCGCCGAATCCCGACTGGCTTTCCGCAGAATTCATAAAGGCAACGTCTTGAAGTCACCGCCCTCCTCGGGCATCGTGGCCTAAGTTCGCTGTGACGTGGCGTTCGTGCAACACAAACGCTGAGACGTTGAGGAGATTCCTCAACCTGTCGTTGGGCGGCATCATCGAAGACCCGGATCGGGCAGCTTGTGAGCTGTTGGACGGAAAACTTCGGCGATGCGGCTGGTCCCGAGGGGGCTCGGTGGACCGCGGCAGATCGCATGCGAGGGGACCATGATGAATCTGGCAATGATGAACCATCGGTGTCGTTGGGGCGTGTTCGTTCTGGTGTGGGGGCTCTTCACGGAGTCGGCCTTCGGTCGCGAAACGCCCGATGTCGGAACGAACGTCGATGTCGCCGTGCAATCGGGTGTCCACCTGGAGCAGGGGCGACAATGGAATGACGCGATTCACTATTACAAGGCGGCCCTGAAGAAATGGCCGAAGAATCAACAATTGACGTATGGTCTGCGGCGCTCGCAGTTTCAATTCTCGATCGAGCGACGCTACGACGATCAGTCGTTTAACCAGACGATCCGGCGGCTCTCCCCCGACCAGGGAATGCAACTCTTCGCTTCCGTCGTCGGAATGATTCAGAGCCACTACGTCGACACCCTCGACGTGACATCGATCACCGCTCACGGCACCGAGAGCTTGTGGCTGGCCTTGGGAAATGAAAAATTCCTGGAGCAGAACGTTCTGGGGTCCGATCCCGAACGAATCAAGGCTCTCCGCCGGGAACTCCGCACGAACTACTGGAACAAGCCGGTTCGGACCACCAACGAAGCCCGCCTGATGATCAGCGATGTCTGCCGACTGGCCAACGCTCGCGTCGGCCTGGAGGCCAAGCCAGTCATCATGGAATACGTCTTTGGGGCCTGCAACAGCTTGGATGACTACAGCAGTGTCATGACCCCGGATCGGCTGCGAGATCTGTTCAACAACATTGATGGCCAGTTCGTCGGCGTGGGGATCGTGATGGAGGGCGAGATCGGCAAGGGAATGCGGTTGCGACAAGTGCTGCCCGAAAGCCCGGCGTCGGAGAGCGGTCTGAAGTCGGGCGATTTGCTCGTCGGAATCGATGAGAGCGACTGCCGCATCATGACCACCGACGAGGCTGCGAATCTGGTCACCGGCGAACCGGGCAGTGAAGTCACGCTCACCGTCGAACGAAACGGCACGCGGATTCCGGCCCGTTGCACCCGCCGCGAGGTCACCGTCCGCAGCATCCCGCTCGCCAAGATCATCGACACCCGAGCGGGCGTCGGTTACATCCAGATGACGGGTTTCCAGAAGAGTACGGTCATGGAACTCGATCTGGCCCTGAGCAAGCTGCAACAGCAAGGGATGCGGTCGCTGATCCTGGATGTTCGGCAGAACCCGGGCGGACTGCTGACCACGGCGGTGGAAGTCCTCGACCGGTTCATTGATGACGGCGTCCTCGTCTCGACCCGCGGTCGTGAGCCCAACCAGAACCAGACCTTCACAGCTCACGGCCCTGGTACGCTGAACATGCCGATCGCCCTGCTGATCGATGAGAACAGTGCCAGTGCCAGCGAGATTGTGGCCGGGGCTTTCCGCGATCACCGCCGAGCGACGATCATCGGTCGCAACTCGTATGGCAAGTGGTCGGTGCAGAGCATCTACGACAACGATCTGGAGTACGGATTCGGGATTCGGATGACGACGGCCAAGTTCTACTCCCCGAACGGCGACACGCTCGGTAAGATCGGGGTCAAGCCCGACATCGAGATTCCGGCAGCCCAGGCCGCTCCCCATGTCATTGGAGAGGTCGACCCGGTCGCTGACGCCGATGTCCGCACCGCTCTCCAGCGACTCCAGAACAATGAATTCACCAAGCGATGAGTGACGGATCGCCGGACTTCGACTCTGCGTGGCTTCGCGAAGGTCAGGGGATTCCCCCGGCAGTCAAATGGGCGTTCCGAGGAGACGGAGCGC
>JAYSVZ010000386.1:0-5096 GCA_043718305.1 Planctomycetota bacterium
CGGTGAGGCCGGAACGTGGGTCAGCGACTGGTTGCCGCACACTGCCGAATGTGTCGACGATCTGGCGGTGATCCGGTCGTGTTGGACCAACGGGATCAACCACTCGGGGGGCGTCTGTCAGATGAACACCGGGACGCCGATCGCTGGGCGGCCCTCATTGGGTTCATGGGTCACATACGGCCTGGGGACTGAGAATCAAAACCTCCCCTCGTATGTGGTGCTAACCGATTCGACCACGCCGCCGATCAACGGACCGCGTAACTGGAGCGCGGGGTTCATGCCCGCAGTCTACCAGGGGACCAAGCTGGAGTTCGGGAACGATCCGATTCGCTACCTGATGAACCCCCAGGGAGTCAGTGAAGAAGCCCAGCGGTCGAAGCTCGACTTGCTCAACGCGATCAACCGCGAGCATGCGTTGCCGCGAGAGTTTCAAACGGAACTCGACGCCCGCATCGGGTCCTATGAACTCGCGTTCCGGATGCAGGCCCACGCCCCCGAAGCTGTCGACCTTTCGAAGGAAACCGCTGAGACACAACAACTCTACGGGATCGACGAGAAGACGACCGATACGTTCGGGCGAAACTGCCTTCTCGCGCGGCGGCTCGTCGAACGCGGCGTGCGGTTCGTCCAGCTCTACCACGGAGCAGGCAGCAAGTGGGACGCCCACGCCGGAATCGAGAAGAACCACAGCGAACGGTTCGCCGAGTCCGACAAACCGGTGGCCGGGCTGCTCAAAGACTTGAAGCGGCGCGGGCTGCTGGAGAGTACCCTCGTCATCTGGGGCGGAGAATTCGGACGCACCCCGATGAGCGAAAAAGGGGATGGGCGGGACCACAACCCGACTGGCTTCACAATGTGGATGGCGGGCGGCGGCGTCAAAGGGGCCCAAGTGATCGGCTCGACGGACGACCTGGGCTTCCATGCGGTCGAGAACCGGCTTCATGTGCATGACCTGCATGCCACGGTTCTGTATCTACTGGGGCTAGACAATATGTTGCTGACCTACATGCACAAGGGCCGCCCGGAACGTCCGACGCAGAACGAAGGGGCGGCGTACAAGCTGATTACCGGGCGGGATCTCGCCTGAAGTCTGTGGGATCGGCTTCCAGCCTGGACGCCTGTCTGTGGCTGGATTGCAATAGCGGGCGTGCTACGGTCACTACAGATTCCGTTTCAACCACCGTTCCAGGTCTTTCTCGCTCCTCGGTCCCACGAAGTCGGCGATTGCGTATCCATCCTTCATGAGAAACGTATGCGGGATCGACCGGACGCCATAGTGCTCAGCCAGTTCGGGATTCTCGTCGATGCTGATTCGAACAATCTTGATCCCCGTTGAAGCGGTATTCAGATCGTCCAGCGTCTGGTCCATCTGACGGCACGGGCCGCACCATTCGGCTCCGAATTTCAAAAGCACGGGGCGAGACTCTTCGACCACGACCCGCTGAAACCACGGCTGATCCAGCGGCGGCGCTTTGGGAGACAACCCAAAGCCGATCAAGCCGCCCAGCAACAACACCCCGACGACGACGTTCAGAATCTTCATGGCACCCCCTGAAAAAACGTAGTGTGCCTGCCACGAGGCTCTGAAAAATATCAAGCAGATCACGCAAGCAAACAACCGGTCGAGCCGGTTGTAGCAACTGGTCGGTCGGGGTGCGGTCCTATTCGCCCACGTTCAGGCGTCGAAGCCAGTGCGCCTCCAAGTGGACCCATCAGCAGGGGTGGGCCTCTCCGTGAACCCGACAACGTTCATAAATAAGACCTACGCGGGAGGATTCGCCGCTTCAAACTCGGCCATCGCTGCCACGAGAGCGTCGACCCCCTCTGGTGGAAAGGCGTTGTAGATGCTGGCCCGCATGCCGCCGACGCTGCGGTGGCCTTTCAGGCCGTCCATCCCGCGTTCTTTGGCGAAGGCCACGAACTTGTTGTCCAAGTCCTCGTTGCCGGTCACAAAGGTCACGTTCATTCGCGATCGGCTCGTCTTCGCGGCTGTCGGCTGGAAGAGTTTGCTGTTGTCGAGGGCGGCGTAGAGCTTGCCGGCCTTGGCTTCGTTACGAGTGGCCATCGCGGAGAGGCCGCCTTGAGCCTGAATCCACTTCAGCACCAAGCCCACGACATAGATCGAGAAGCACGGCGGGGTGTTGTAGCAGGAGTCGTTCTCGGAATGCGTCCGATACTGGAGCATGGCCGGGATATCGACTGCTCCCTTCGCGATCAAGTCGTCGCGAATGATGACAATCGTCACCCCCGCCGGGCCGAGATTCTTCTGGGCACCCGAGTAGATCAGCGCGTGCTTGGCCACATCGATCGGTCGGCTGAACATGTCGCTGCTGGTGTCGCAAATCAGCGGCACGCCTTCGGGGGCCACGGGGTCGGCTTGAAACTGCGTCCCGAACAGCGTGTTGTTCGACGTGTAATGCACGTACGTCGGGGCCTCGCTATAGGTCACCTTGTCGGGGATATACGAGAAGTTGCGGTCCGCGCTGGAGCAGGCGATGTGGACCTTGCCGAACCGCTTGGCGTCCTTGCTGGCCTTCTCGGCCCAGGAGCCAGTGATCAGATAATCGGCGGTGTCGGTCTTGCCGAGGAAGTTCATCGGCACCTGATAGAACTGCGTCGAGGCCCCGCCGCCCAGAAACAGAATCTTGTAGTTGGCCGGAATACTGGCCAGTTCACGGAACCGAGCATCGACCTCTTCCAGGATCTTGATGAACGCCTTGCCACGATGCGAATGCTCCAGAATGCCGATCCCGGTGTTGCCCAGCGACAGTAACGCGTCGCGAGCCTCTTCCAGAACGGGCACCGGAAGGACCGCCGGACCGGCGGAGAAGTTGAAGATACGCTGAGACATCGCGGGGATTCCGAAAGAAGCTGGCGGGGGGAAAATTCGAAATCCGAAGCACGAAATTCGAAATGGGCAGGACAGAGGAGCTTTCTCTGAAACTGTTTCGAGTTTCGTGCTTCGAATTTCGAGTTCTTCCCTCGGGGAGACCGCAGGTATATCGGGAGAAAACGAATCCCGTCAATCGGGGAGTGCCGTTGGAGCGGGATTTCTCAGAGATGCACTGTATTTCTCACATGGGCTAAACACGGGAATGCCTGGACCTGAGTCCGAACTCCACGGCTAGAGCATTTCCGTCGTGAATATTGATCTCAGGACCAGTTCTCCACGACCAGTCCACTCACGCGAGTGAAATGAGCCAGGTTATTCGTGACCAATGTGGCCTGCATGGAGAGGGCATGGGCGGCGATCAGGAGGTCCATCGCTCCGATCGGTTGACCGACCGTTTCGAGTTCGTGTCGGATGTCGCCGTAACGGGGCGGTGCCCGATTCGCGTCGAAGTCGACACGACAAAAGGGGGATAACACCTTGTGCATGGCTCGTAGTTCATCGTCGGGGCGATCACTGCGCCTCGCTCCGAATTCCAGTTCCGCGACTGTGATCGCCGAGACCGCTAAAGTGTCGCCGTTGGCTTGGGCTTGGCGGCAGCGATCCACCAGCTTCAATGCCCGATCACGACTGGCCTGCTGGCGGTTGGAGGATTTTGTCCCACGGATCATGAAGATCACAGTGTCGGTGTCGAGCAGGTAAGTCATGGCTTGCAATCCCGGCTCTCGACGGAAGGTTGCACGCGGCCTTCACGGAAGAACTCGTCCGACAGTTCTTCCACGCCCTCGAAGAAGACTTCCCATGGATCGCGTGACATCACGAGGAATCCCTCTGGGGTTCGCCTGAGAAACACCTCGTTGACATCTAATCGAAACTCGTCCGGCAGCCGAATCGCCTGATCGGAACCGCTTTGAAAAACCTTCGCGATGTTCATGCTGACTCTCCTGAAATCGCCACACGCACAAGTGGGCAGCCTCAGTATACACCATCGAATGACCTCCATGCCCTCCACTCCCGAAATGACACGTGCCGTAGTGCCGTAGGGTGGGACCAGTTCGCTTTGGAGCGCAGGCCCACCACTCGGGCGACGAACGACGTTTGTGGTGGGCCTGCGCCCATAGCGGCTGGTCCCACCCTACGTTACTCCCGACTCCCTAAAACACTGGGCCCGAGGTCCAGGGGCAGAACTCTTCGTCGCCGATGCCTTGGGCTTCACTCTTTGTTTGTTTGCCACTGGCGACGGCCAGGATCTCTTCGAAGATCTCGCTGCCGACCGACTCGATCGTCTCGCCATCGAGGATCGGACCCGCGTCGATGTCCATGTCGTCCCGCATGCGGTCATACAGCGGCGTGTTCGTGGCCACCTTGATCGTCGGTGATGGCTTGCAGCCGAAGCAGCTTCCCCGCCCGGTGGTGAAGACGACGACCTGGCAGCCGCCCGCGACGATGCCGGTGACCGAAGCGGGGTCGTAGCCGGGGGTGTCCATCACGACGAGGCCCCGCTCGGTGATCTTCTCGGAGTATTCGTAGACCGCTTTGAGGGCCGTCGTCCCGCCCTTGGCGACGGCTCCGAGCGACTTTTCGTAGATCGTGGTCAGGCCGCCCTTCTTGTTGCCGACCGACGGGTTGTTGTCGATGCTGGCCCCGAACTTCGCGGCGTAGTCTTCCCACCAGCGAATGCGTTCGACCAGCTTGTCAGCCACGCCGCGATTGACGGCCCGGCGGATCAGCACCTGCTCCGCACCGTAGATCTCCGGCGTCTCAGCGAGGACAGCTGTGCCGCCTTGGGCGACGAGTAAGTCGCTGGCGTACCCGAGGGCGGGGTTGGCGGTGATGCCGCTATTGCCGTCGCTGCCGCCGCAGTTGAGGCCGAGCATCAACTCGCTGGCCGGGATCTCGACACGCTGAAGCTTGTTGACCTCGGGCAGGAGTTCCTTGAGAACTGCGACCCCGCGCTTGACGGTCTTGGCCACGCCGCCCAGATCCTGGATGTTGATCGTGATCGGCTTTGGACCCTGCGGCCCGAGGTTGTCGAGCTGGACTAGATTGAACTCCCCGGTCAGGAACGAGGCCTGCGAGGTCTCGCACCCCAGACCCACCACGAGATAGGCTGCAATGTTCGGGTGCTGGGCAAACCCCGCCAGGGTGCGGGCCAACTGGCGGTGGTCAAAGCCCCCATACTCCATCGCGCAGCCGCCTTTGTGAA
>JAYSVZ010000387.1:0-5082 GCA_043718305.1 Planctomycetota bacterium
GGGGGCTTTGACCTCGTAGGTGTTGAGTTCCGCCTGGGCCTGGTCGCGGGTCTTCTCGTTGACGGCATGTTCTTTGACGAAGCGTTCGATCTCGATCGTCGAGGCTTCGCTCGTGAGTTGCAGCTGCTTCATTTTGGAGTCTGGATAAATATCTGAGGGAGGCTGCTTGCCGAAATCGGTGGGCCGCTCTTTTGCCAGCTCTTTTGCTCGCTGCTCAGCCCGCAGGTTGCCGGCCTTGTGATTCTGATAATCAAGGTCTGCCAATTCGGCCTGTTTGCGGGCCGAATCGATCTCAGCGGTATTCATCACACGAGCAGCAGCCACGGCCAGGGCGGCCGCAGCTGGCTCGCTTCTCAAGCGCGCGAGCACTTGTCCTTTGGTGACCATCTCCGATTCTTCGACGACAAACTCCAAGACGCCGGGGCGATCGAAGGCGATCTGCGGGTGATCGACAAACGCGAGGGTCACTTGGTCCAAGACCTGATCAAGGAGGATTACCGGCTTCGGCTTTTCGGCAGGCGGGGTGACTACGGGTGTCACGGGCGCAGCGGGCTTATCCTGCCCCTGGATGGCCAAGGCTCCCCCGCTAACCAGCATCAACGCGACGGCGATCGACCATCGACGAATTTCGAACGGCATCGGGGGCTCCTTCCCGGACGGGGAATCTGCACAACTCATCGTCACAACTCTTCGTCACAACTCTTCGGGCCAGTTCAGGAAACGTCGCTTGCATTGAACTCGGCCTTGCGGGGATGCTACGCCCGAAACCGCAACCAGTGCAAGAAGGAACATCCGATGGCGGAGGCGAACCGATTCGGCGAGTGGCTGGCGAAAGTCCGCCAGATCGGTGACCAGGCGCGCGCCGCTGCCGGTCAACCAGCGATTCAACGGGCCAATCTCTTCCTGGAAGGGATCGCCGATGGCCAAATTCTCACGGCTGCAATTCTTTGGACGGTGAATGCTGAGCAGCGGATTACGCCTGCTTCAGGGGGCGGCGTGCCGCGGATTTCGGCAGCAGACGGTCAGTTAAATCTAGATCCGACTCATTTGGACGCGATCCGAGCGGCCTTCGGGGGGCAGAAACCGCCGCTCGGCGGATGGAAGTCGTGCAACGGGTTGGCACTTTTAAGAATTGTGCGGACGGTCGTTGTCCAGCCCGCGACACCGCTGGTCCTCGAACTCTTCTTCCCCATCGAGATTGGCAAGGACAAGGCGGCGATCGAACTGGCCTCGGACGAGGTTGTGGCGCTCCTCTCCCGGTCGATTACGACCAAGCCCGGCGTGGCGGCCGTCGATACGCTCAATGCCGACTTTTGGAAGCGGATGGACCAGTTCGGTCTCGCCCTGCAACGCAGCCTTTCCGTGGCCGATGTCGCCATGGTGGCGGCCAACGATGGGCGCGTGCTCCTGGAATGCGATCGTGTCAGTGTGGCCATCAAGTACGGACCGCGGGCGAAAATCGCGGCCTGCAGCGGCCAGGAGTCGATCCAGCAGCGGGCCAATCTGATTCATCAGATGTCCCGGCTGGCGATCGCTGTATGCGAACTCGGAGAACCGGTCGTCTATAAAGGCACCAAAGAAGGCTTCCCAGAATCGTTTGCCGAACCGCTCGCCAAGTACCTGGAAGAGAGCCGGTCGCGGATGGTGGGGCTTTACCCGCTCCGCGAGAGCCTGCCGCATCATCAAGTCGAACAAGACCTCGCTGACCAAAAGCGGATCACAGCTGGCAAGGTGATTGGCTGCCTGATCGTTGAGCAATCAACGGAAAGTGACCCGCAACCGGCGGTCATGCAGCGGACGCCGCTAGTCATCGATCATGTCGCCGCCGCGATGAGTAACGCCCGGCACCAGGAGTCGATCTTCCTGCTCCCGGTGTGGCGGACGATCGGGCGGACACTGGGCTGGTTCCGTGGGCGGAGACTGGCGATCGGTCTGGGGATCGTCGCATTGATCGGTGCCGTGATCACAGCGCTCGCCATGATCCCGTGGGAGTACCGGGTCGAGGCTGCGGGCCGGGCAATGCCTGTTCAGCAATACGATCTGTTTGCTCCGTGGGACGGAGTGGTGGTGGAAGTCCTGGTCGAAAACGGTCAGGTCGTGAAGGCCGGGCAAGACCTACTCAAGATTCGGAGCGATGACCTCGACACCGAGCTGCTGGCAGCGGAGAACGCCCGCGATGAGCGGAACAAACAGATCGCCGCCCTCATGCAGCAAAGCAGTGGGGCCGCGCGGAGCAACCGCCCGGAAGATGCGTTGCGACTCAAGGGCGAAATGCACGCCTTGGAGATCGAGAAACAGGGCGCTGAACTCCAGATCAAGAAGTACCAGGAGCGGATCGCGGCCCTCGTGGTGAAGTCGCCGGTGGATGGCGTCGTGGCCTCGTTCCAAGTCACTCAGAACCTGCTCGATCGCCCTGTCCGACGGGGCGACCGGTTGATCGAAGTGATGCAGGTGGAAGGCCCGTGGCGGCTCGAACTCGACATCCCCGAATACCGCATGGGGCATATCCTCAAGCGAATCGCCTCTGTCACCGGTCAATCAGTCCCCCGGACCGACGAGCACAGCCAACTCGCGGGTGAGGGACAACTGATGGTCGACTACATCGCAGCGACAGCGGTCTCCAGCAAGTACCACGGAAAACTCATCGCGATCGGCACCCGCTCGAACGAGTCTCAGGAAGAGGGCACCGTCGTGGAGTGCCACGTCGAGATCGAGAAGGCAGACCTGCCCGGCCAACGCATCGGGGCCGAAGTCACCGCCAAAATCCATTGCGGGCCACAGAGCCTGGGCTATGTGCTGTTCGGAGATGTGGTGGAGTTCATCCAGCGGAAGATCTGGTGGTAAGGCGATCGATCTGACCCGTGGGATAGGCTTCCAGCCTGTCATTCCTCGCCATTCTTGGCCCAGGTCGACAGGCTGGAAGCCTATCCCACGGTCTGTTGCCACTGAACCGGTCGTCTAATATCAGTGTGCTAAAGTCGAGCGAGATGTGGCCGCAAACCGCCGATTCCGAGGGGAAATTCCTTTCGCAAAAACTTTTCACGCCTTGACGGCAGAAATTTCCGATATTAAAAGTGCAGGTTGGCGTCAAGAGGTCCGGCGGAGTTGTTCTCAGCCACTCACGACCCAAAGTCAGAATTCGCAGGAAGGACAGCAATCGAAACGCATCGGGTCAACGAGCAAATCCGAATCGCTCAGGTTCGGGTGGTCAATCAATTGGGAGAAATGGTCGGGGTTTTGCCCACAGCGGAAGCTCTCCGTCTGGCCCTTGATTCCGGGATGGACCTGGTCGAAGTCGCGCCGACGGAGCGCCCACCGGTCTGTCGTATTCTCGACTACGGCAAGTTCAAGTACGAGCAGAAACGCAAACTGCACAAGAGCAACAAAGTGCATCAGGTGGAACTGAAAGAGATCCGCTTGCGCCCGAAAATCGGCGATCACGACATCGACTTCAAGACAAAGCACGCTCGCGACTTCCTCTCGGAAAAGGACAAGGTCAAGCTGACCGTCGTCTTCCGAGGTCGGGAGAACGCCCACCAGGATTTGGGGCGGGAAGTGCTGCTCGGCATGATTGCCAAGCTGGAAGACATCGCCAAGATCGAAAAGGCTCCCTCCATGGAAGGCCGGGCGATCACGGCGGTGTTGGCTCCGAAGTAGCGAATTGGGGAGAATCACAGGATGCGGCTCAATGACCCTCTCGAACCGTTCGGAGGGCCAACTGGGTAGTCATGTATTTCGGGGTTGGAGTCCAGGCTTTAGCCTGTCCGAAACAGCCTAAAGCCTGGACTCCAACCCATACTTTTAGCATTGGTGAAGCTCTCGATGATTTGCCTCTGTTCAAATAGTTCTTCCACTGAAAGCCCATCGCGTGTCGACTGAAACTCCGCCCGCCGGTGACGCTTGGACCGTTCGTAAAGTTCTCGACTGGACGATCGGCTACCTGAAGCAACATGGGAGTGCCTCGCCACGGCTCGATGCCGAGGTCTTGTTAGCTCACGCGCGCGGCTGCGCCAGGATTCAGCTCTACACGCAGTACGACGAGATCCTGACCGATGCGGTTCGCCAGACGATGCGCGACCTCGTCAAGCGGCGGGCCGCTGCAGAGCCGGTGGCCTACCTCGTTGGGCACAAGGAGTTTTACAGCCTCTCCTTCGAGGTCAACCGCGAGGTGCTCATCCCCCGCCCCGAAACGGAACTCCTGGTCATGGAGACCTTGCAGCTCATCGCTGGGAAGCCGCAACCGCGGATTCTGGAACTGGGAGTCGGTTCGGGCTGCGTCTCGATCGCGATCGCGACCCATGCCAAGACCGCATCGATCGTGGGTGTGGAGATTCACCCGGCCACGCTGGTTGTGGCTCAACGCAATGTCGACAAGCATAAGGTCCGGGGCCGCGTTGACCTGCGCTGTGGCGACCTTTTCGCTCCCATTAAGGCGGAGGAGCGGTACGACTGGATCGTCTCGAATCCACCGTATGTGGCGACCGGCGAGATCGCGGGACTCTCGCCCGATGTCCAGAAGCACGAGCCGCACCGAGCCCTCGATGGCGGCCCGGATGGCCTCGAGATCATCCGCCGGATTGCGGACGGGGCCACTCGACACCTTTCGCCGGGCGGTGGGCTGCTGATTGAATTCAGCCCTGAGCAGTCGGGAGCGATCACGGATTTATTTCGATCGCACCCCTCCGGATACCAGAGCGTAACGACGATCCCGGATCTGTCCGGACAGCCCCGGGTGCTGCGGGCGTATCGCGCGGGTTGAAGTTCGATCAACATTATTAACGTCATGCCAGCACCTGCTGTTCAAGCCGTGAAGCATCGGCGAGAAAGAGCCTGCTTTCCTCATGATGACCTAATGGCTACTCCCGCATTGGATTACGACGAAATATCCATAAAACCGCAGGGTGCGATCGTGACGATTACGCCGATGGCACTGATTATGCATATTGTGAGGTGTCGAACGAATCGTTCGACAATGACGCAACGGAACGTTCATGCGGGCGGCGTGAGACACCGCTGGCTTCTCGCTGATCCCGAAAGTCAACGCCGAACAATCCGGTTCCTTCCAGGGGTGGGCCACTCAGT
>JAYSVZ010000388.1:0-5066 GCA_043718305.1 Planctomycetota bacterium
CCGACCTCGGCCACCACGATCGCGACGACCATGACGCGGCGTTCGTTCTCGGGGACTTCGACATCGAGTTCCTCAATCGGAAAGGATTGCTGCGGACTCTGAAACTCGGTTTTCAGAACGTACCGCTGCCCCTCGTATTGCAGAATCGGACGGGGGGACATGAACCAGAAATACTGCTCATTGTCGGCCAGAGCGGTGTCGTTTCCGGTCCAGGTGCCGATCAATCGCTGATCGAGATAGCTCTCGATCTGAAGCCGACCCTCCAACAGCGAGGGGTCCGACCATTTCACGTAGGCCCGAAGTCCCAGTGGGGCACTGGAGCGCGCGCCTTCCCATTCGCGGCGGACCGAGAGCTTAAGCGGAGACTGCTGCGCATGCACCGCGACGACCTGCATCAGCCAAGCGGCAACGATCAGAATCGCCACGCCGATTCGGCGACAACTGAAAAGTTCGATACCGTCTGGTCGCAGCGACATCCATCATTCCCCAGCGAATCAAGAATTGACGATCCTCACGAGTTGTCATGAGAAACGATAGTCGATCGGTCTCTCGATACACATTCCGACTCTCAACGAGGATACGCTGAATCGCTCTGCCATGTGAACGATACTTTGGCGGGCGGCCGGAAATACGATCCCTGTCAGACGGCCTTTTCAGGCCGTCTCTCTTCGAGAGACGCATCGGGACGGCCTGGAAAGGCCGTCCTACCGTAGGACGGGCATTCCTGCCCGTCCCCGCTGCGTGCGAGCAAACGGAGCCAGCCCGCATGGGGAGCGAGTTGCCTCATTTCATGTCACCGCCAACCATGTCGAACGTTGATCGGGACGGCCTGGAAAGGCCGTCCTACCCGGTAGGCTTCTTCTGACCGCTCGCCTTTCAGGAATCCCGATCACCGAGCCTTCGATGTGACTTCCCCGTGAATCAGAGTCAGCAACGAATCACTTCCCGTGGCGTCCTGGCCCAGTTCCGAAATCCCGATCCCGCGCAGGCCCTGGGCCCGGCACAGCTCGACTTTGCGGCGGATCGTGGCGGGGCCGTTGAAGAAGTGACCGTCGACCTCGTCCAGCTTCGGATCGGGATGGTATTTCTCGACGATCTCCCCGTGCGTCATGGCGGTCCGCTCCCCATCGACCTTGCGACCGTAGAATGGGACGCAAAGTTCCATCTTATGACACGGAACGCCTTGGGCCGCGATCAGTTCGAGGTGTCGTCGAACCCGTCGCTGGACGACTGCCTACTTTTCTGATGCATCTCTCGGGACGCCATACGCTCGATTGGAGTCTTTGACGTCATCGAAACTTGAGCCGAAATCCTAAACATCGGCGGTTTCCCGGCACGGGATTCCTCAGAAACCGAAACTCCGGTGTGGGAAGGCGTTGACGAAAACCGATGATTTAGGATATTCCTCCCTGTTCACCATCGGGCCACGGGAGTCGTTCCGTGCCCGTCCCTCCGACAAGGATGTCCGGATGGCCACTTACATCTCGCCTTTGGCGTACGTCGACCCCCGCGCTCAGCTCGGGGCGAATGTCCATATTGGACCGTTCTGCTTCATCGGTCCGTACGTGATTCTGGGGGCTGATTGCCACCTTGTCAGCCATGTGACGATCACGGGTTGGTCGACCATCGGAGAGCGAAACCGGTTCTGTCAGAACTGTGTCATCGGCGGTGAGCCACAGGACAAATCGTACGTCCAGGGCTGCCCGACGCAGGTCATCATTGGCGATGACAACCACTTCCGCGAAGGGGTGACGGTCAATCGCGGTGCCGAAAAAGAGGACGGCATCACGCGGGTCGACCATCGGAATCTGCTGATGTCGAACGCGCACGTGGCTCACAACTGCCACGTTCACTCCGATGTGATGCTCGTCAATGGCGTGCTGCTGGGCGGGCACGTCCATGTCTATGACAAAGCGATCATCTCCGGAAACTCCGCCGTCCACCACTTCAGCTCGGTCGGCACGTTGGCCTTCGTCGGCGGCTGCACCAAAGTCGTCGTCGATGTCCCACCGTACATGCTTTACGACGGGGGTAGCATGGCTGAGATTCGCACGCTGAATCTCGTGGGCATGCAACGGGCCGGGATCAGCGTCGATTCGATTGCCTCGATCAAGCGGGCGTACCGGCTCCTGATCCGCGAACACAAGCCTCTCGACGATGTCCGTGCCATGATGTCGGAAGAGTTGGCCGGGATTATTCCATTCGAACTGGCTGAGCTGTTCAGCTTCTTGGAATACCAGCGCAAGGGCCGGATGGGGCGTGGTCGGGAAGTCGTCCGCGCCATGCCGACGAACTTGGCCCAGCCCCAGTGGCAGCAGTCGGACGCCGCGTGAGTTGAGCCATCCAGAGAACCACACCCTATGAATCGTCTGAAGCTCGGAGTCGTCGGCGTAGGGGCCTTGGGGCGGCATCATGCCCGCATTCTCGCATCGTTCCCAGATGTGGAGTTGGTGGCCGTCGCCGAGCCGAATGAAACCCAGGGCCGCTCCGTCGCCGAGGAGTGCGGCTGCGAGTGGGTTGGCGACTACCAATCACTGCTGGGGCGCGTCGATGCCGCCTCGATCGTCGTGCCGACATTTCTCCATAAAAAGGTGGCTGTCGAGTTCCTTCAACGGGGGATTCCGGTCCTCGTCGAAAAGCCGATCGCCAGTTCCCTCGAAGACGGGCGAGCGATTGTCGATGCGGCAGCCCAGCACTCCGTCCCGGTACAGGTCGGCCATATCGAGCGATTCAATCCAGCGTTCCGGGCACTCGCCGCGCGGGTGAGTTCTCCCAAGTACATTCGGGCTGAGCGGTACAGCAACTACGCCTTTCGCTCGATGGACATCGGTGTCGTGCATGACCTGATGATCCATGACATCGAATTGACACAGCACCTGGTCCAGTCCGCATTCGTCTCCGTTGAGGCGCTCGGCGTCTCGCTCGTTGGCGGGCACGAAGATTCGGTGCAAGCCCGCGTGCGATTCGCCAACGGCTGTATCGCCGACCTGTCCGCGAACCGCGTCTGCCCCATGGCCACGCGCACGATGCAGGTCTGGTCGGCGGGCGGCTGCGTGACCGCCGACCTCCAGTCGCGAACGGTGACCTCATTCGGCCCCGCTGCGGCCCTTCAGTCGGGTCCGTTGCCATACGAACTCGGTCGGCAAAAAGGGGCCGATCTCAATCAATTGAAGTCCGAGATGTTCACGCGGTTCATTCAAACCGAGACCCCCACGATCGAAGCCGCCGACGCCCTGACCCTCGAACTGCGCAGCTTCTTGAACGCTGTCCAGTCGGGCCACACTCCAGAAGTCGATGGGGTGGCCGGTCTCAAGGCGATCGAACTCGCCGACGCGATCCTCAAGTCGGTCGCCACCCACCGCTGGAACGGCGGCTTCCAAGGTCCGATGGGCCCGAATGTGCTAATCGAGACCCTCGGGGCCATCAACGCGGCGGCTTAGCCGATCCGACACTGTCGAGACTATGAATGTGGGAAATAGAATTCGTAAGTAGACTGACGGCTAAGGATCTGGTCCAAGATAACGTCCCGAATGGCTTCACCGTGGCCCCGTTTGATGGGCCTTACGAGTGCGTGCTGGAATGTGTGACGCCGGTGAAGAAGGGGGATGTGGTCGGGTATCTACACGACTTCGACCACATCGACATGCCCCCCTGGCCCGCCCGAGCGGGAGCCGACGGGGTGGTGCTGGCCCAGGCATGGGTCTCGCCGATCCCTCGGGGGCAGCATATCGTTGTTGGCGGGAAGGTACTTCCGTATTTGTCGCGTTCCAGCATCCGCTGCCTCTGACCGTGGATCGGCTTCCAGCCTGTCTCGCGTCCGTCCGGCGACGCTCCCAAGCATCGAGCGCCCACCGGGCGTCATTCAAGGCGTCACGCCGCGGTTTCACGGCTTCACCCTCATGAGACGACGAAACCACTCCCCCCATGGCCCTCTGTACTGCAAACCATTCAAGTTTGCGTGTCGTGAGAGAATTTTACACGACGAGTTCGCTTAATCGCCTGGTATTGGTGTTGCGGATGGCCAGGAGGCCGGGGAGGGTGCGGCGGGCGTGGGCGGTGAGTTGGTAGCGGTGGGTGCCTTTCACGCGGTAGATCAGGCCGTGGTCGCGGAACAGCCGGAGCAGGCGGCTGACTTTTCCGGAGTCGCGGCGGATGTCGGCGGGGTCCGACTTCGGGCCGAACAGGGGTTCGCGGAGGTCGCGATTGCGGAAGCCGTGCAGGGAGAATTCGCCGCGCAGCAGGTGCTGGGCGAGTTGAGCGTCCGCTCCGACGAGGGGTTGCAGGCCGCGGCTGCGGTGGCCGTTCTGCGTGACGGGTTGGGCCAGCTTATCGAGGACTTGGCTGAGGGGTGCGGCGGTCTCGACACCCGCCAGTGATTCCAGGTAGCGGTTATTGGCGGCTTGCGAAGCGGCGGCCCGTGCGGGGAGTTCGACGACGCCTTTCCGCATCTTGCGAAGTGACTTGGGGCCGTGCGGGTCATCTTCACTGGCGCGATGCACCTTAAAGTCCGAGGTGTCGTTAATCGTCGTTTCGATGCGCAGCACGGAGCCTTGCTTGTCGTACATCTTAATCGAGTTGGCGTTCACGCGATGTTTAATACGCACCCCTTCCGGACGGGTCTTTAAGTCGCTCACGACCTCGCCTTGGAAGTTGCCATGCACCTCGCCCGAGGCCGTGGTCTTGTGGCCCAGGAACCGCATCACATCGTCACTGCCAAACGTTGTCATCGCGTGCTGCAGCAATCCGGGATACAACGCCTTCAAGGCCGCCGGACTTCGGAACATCACGTCGCTGGCCCACTCCGTCTCCGCAGCGGACCAGTAATACTGCAGTGGTCGGCCCTGCATCTGCAGCTCCGCCAACGCCGGACAGGCCTGCGCGAGTAGCGCGTTCAGCCCGGCACTCCAGTCATGCCACGGCTGCGCATCGAACAACTGCTGAGCTGCGGCTTGATCGTCGACCTGGACTAAACAGTTGTCGCGCCGCCGGAAGCCGATGCCCGCTTGAGTGAGTTCCCGGCACAACCACTCGCGTCCATTCACACACACATGCGCCGTGAACGGCAA
>JAYSVZ010000389.1:0-16783 GCA_043718305.1 Planctomycetota bacterium
CAGGCCAGTGAGATGGATCTGCTCATTGTCCCGGGGACGGTCAGTGGGGGGGCGATCCCCGCAGATGCAGTGACCTGGCCGACCCGCGCGGAATGCCCGATCTGGTTCGTGGGGCAGGAGGCGGACGCCTTGTCAGGAGAGCCACCGCTCGTGTTGTGCGTCGATGATTTTTCCGACGAAGCCGAGGAGGCCTTACGGGTCGCGATCAAACTGGCGCAGGCTTGGTCCGCGCGACTACTCGTGGGGCATGTGGTTCCGAAATCGGAACCGCTTCCGAAAGACCGCGATGACGAATTGCGCCGCACCGCCTTTGCCCGCCTGAGCCGGAACGACTTCCGCTGCATCGCTCACGGGACGAATTTCCTGCTTCAGCATGGTGAATTCGAAGACTTGATCAACGCGGCCCGAAAGACGCAGTCCCCCCACCTCATCCTCTGGCCGATCACGGGGAATGAGATGGCCGATGTCGCGGTGTTCGGAACGGCGCACCTCCTTCTTTGGCCGCTGCCGGGAACAGAACGGTAACGGTCCGAAGGGGTCATCGGCACCCCATCGGTGGGCAAAGTGGGGGCTGGTTTCCTAATCTGTCGGACGTGGAAGTCGAACCTTGGCCCGGAAAAGCTGGGAACCCAGCTCTACGTAGAAGTCCCCGATGTCGTGGTTCACCCGCATTTCGATTCTCGTCGCCGGTTATGCGGTGACGTTGTTCTTGATTCGCTGGGTGATCCTCTCTCGCAAGCGGCAGCCGGTTGCGGCGATCGCCTGGATTCTGGCGATCGTCTTTATCCCGATCTTTGGCGGGTTGGCGTTTCTCGTCCTGGGGATCAACAACATCGGAAGGCGGCGGTTGAGAAAGATCGCTGCCTCGCGCGATCTGGCCTCCAAGCTTCCGAACGTCGAGCAGTTCTCGATCCCCGATCTGGAACTCACTCGACAGCAGACACGGTTAGCAGCTCTCGTTCAACGGGAATGCGGCGGGGTGCTGACCGGGGATAACGCCATCGAATTGATGGCCGACACGCAGCAAACCCTCGCCCGGATTGAGCAGGCGATCCGCGAGGCCCGCCATTCGATCGATCTGGAATATTACATCTGGCAACCCGACCGGACGGGGACACGGCTCCGCGACCTCTTGATCGAACGGGCCCAGGCCGGGGTCAAGGTCCGGTTCCTCTATGACAAGCTCGGTTCGATGGCCCTCAGCCGGAAGTTCATCGCTCCCATGAGCGCAGCTGGGATTACTGTCGCTCCGTTTCTACCCGGAGCGTCCTTTCGCGAGCGCTGGTCGATCAATAACCGGAGCCATCGCAAGATCGTGATCGTCGATGGCATGGTCGGCTTCACCGGTGGGATGAACATTGGGGATGAGTATCTCGGCACTGACCCGGAGATCGGCCATTGGCGCGATACCCACATGCGGATCGAAGGCCCCGCTGTCTGGCCGTTGCAGCAATTGTTCGCCGAGGACTGGTACTACTCGACGGGCGAAGAACTCGTTGATGAAGCTCTCTTCCCGCCCCCTTCGCACATTGGACAATCGATTGTCCAGGTCGTCGGCGGCGGGCCGGATGGCGACCGGGAACCGTTCCATACCGTGTTCTTTGCCGCCCTGAACGAAGCCCGCGATTCGATCACCCTGGCCACCTCGTATTTCGGCCCCACCGAACCAATTGTCATGGCTTTGGAGACAGCTGCAGCTCGCGGCGTGAAGGTCCGGCTGATGCTCGCGGGCAAGGCGGTCGCCCCCTGGACAGTCTGGGCGGGCCGGTCGTTCTACGACACGTTGCTCCGCTCGGGCGTCGAGATCCACGAATATAAGAAAGGGATTCTGCACGCCAAGACGCTCACCATCGACGGCAACTGGTCCCTCGTCGGCTCAGCGAACTTCGACTATCGCAGCATGCTGCTCAACTTCGAGGTCGCCCTCGCTCTCTACGGCGAGCACCACGCCCGCGAACTCGAGGCCCAGTTCACAGCCGACCTCCCCGACTGTCGCCAGATTCTGCTGCATGACTGGGACGCCCGTCCCCTGGGGCGCGTCTTCGTTGAAAACATCTGCCGGTTGTTTGTGCCTCTGATGTAACGCCTTGTGTGAATCGATGGCTCCGTCGGCATACTGACGGGATGATCCAGACATCGCCTTAGGCCTCAGGGGGACGCAGGAATAAGAGGGGCGGGATGAGGCATGATTGTCCCCGCTAATTCGACCAGTTTCACGATTAGTCTTTAGTGGATGTCGTCGCGAATTGAAGCATTACCGGCCAATTATCAGAAATCGGAGGTCACTCGCGTCGGGGGCGGCGTGTGACTCTCAGTCTTCCGAGGTCAGGCGAGTCTCAGTCATCCGAGGTCAGCAAGCTGCTGCGACTGAAGACCAGTTTGGAAACGGTTTTAACAGTCGTGAAACCGCATTGGCGTGTCGGAGGCGTGCGGCGGCTTGGGCATCGGCGGACTCCGAGTCCAGTTGCTGGCGGATGGTGCGCTCCCGCTGGTCGCGACCCTGGGCGATCCCGTCCGGCCCCTTCAGGGCCAAGACATCGATCGTGGCCTCGGGATTCTATCGGAGCTGGCAACCGCTGCTTCGTTTTGAGTTGCGGCTCTGCCTCGCCGCGAATGTCACATCCCCCAAAAACAGACCTTCGCCCCGCAACCTGTCGTTCGGATGACGCTTAATTTCCGCTTTCTCTTCCGTGTCGTGTCGACTAGAAAACGCATGGTCACCAGTCCTCCCGCTTTGACTCCGGTAAGTCGGTCGGTTCATCAAATGGTTCGTGGGCCAGACTGCCGACAATCCTTTCGAAGTATCCTACCGGATATCCCATCGCATCCTTGGGGACACCGTCCCAGACCGACTTTCGCTCCGCATGGGTGAGCGCCTCTCGAACGGTCTGTTCGAGTTCTGCGCGTGCTTGGGGACTAAGACGGCTGATGACGCGATCGACTTCGATGGCCAGTGCGGTCATGATTTGTTCCTTTCGTTGAACGCCCGACCGAGTCAAGCGATGTCCAACGATGAGTGTAAACTAACATTGCTAATGCCACGAGCCACCACCAGGGGCTCGTTTCGCGGGGTGGCACGTAGCACCCGACGCTGCATCACCTGAGCGTTGGCGCATCGCTCCCGCGAAACCAGTGCAAGAACACCCCGGCGGACACGGCGACGTTGAGCGAGTCGGCTTGGGCTCCCATCGGAATTGTGACGCGTTCATCGCAAGCGTTGATCCACTTCGGATCGAGGCCATCCGCTTCGTTTCCGAAGACCAACCCGTAACGATGAACGTCTGCCGCTCCGCCAAAGGGGATCTGCGACAACGAGGTCGCCGTCTCATCAAGGACCGTTGCCACGAACCGGAAGTGGTGCTGTTCACGAAGGGCGTCCCAGACTGGTTGGAGATTCTCAGTCGGCATGATCGGTAGGTAGAACGCGTGCCCCATCGAAACCCGCAGCACTCGTCGCAAATACGGATCGGTCGACCCCGGCCCGAGGATGAGCCCCCGGACGCCAAACCCGACACAGAGCCGAATGATCGTCCCCAGATTGTCAGGGTCCGTAATTCGCGGGCAGACGACAATCAACTGGCGACTGGAGGTCTCTCGGGGAAGCCATTCCGACAGCGCGGGCGGCTCCCGCCGCCAACCGGCAGCCACGACTCCGCCATGAAAGTGATACCCCACCAGTTGGCTGGCCAGTTTCTCGGTGAGTAGGTAGATCGGCTGCCGCTCGGGGTCGAGGTCGGCAATCAAGTGTTGCCGCCGCTCGGTGACCATGATCGAATCGACCGCGAAATCGCTCTCGACCAACCGCCGGACAACGCGGTGCCCTTCCGCGATCAGATGCCCCGTCGCATGGGTCTGGTTCACGAGCTTCAGGCTGCGATACGGATCGAGCCGAGGATCGTCGAGATCATTGATGGGAAAGAACGGCACAGTATGGCTCGCACGGGTGCCACTGGCGGTCGCTTTGGGCCGCCAGTGTTTTTGGACGTTCGGCTGCAAATCACACTGGCGAGTCAAAGCACTTGTCAGTGGCCCCCGAGGAACAATCGAGGTTCGAGGTGGGCAACATCATGATCTCACTTCGAGTTGCTCAAGTAATGCCCACGCATCCGCCTCCAGCCTTCATCGCTAAACCAACCTGGTAGGGGAATGCCCTCACCGAACCAGTCTTGTCCGGAGGCCACTGCCTCCAACTTCCGCTGTTCAGCCAGGAGCTTGCGGAATTTCACATAGGCGAACTCATGAGCAGTCTCCGCTCGGACTTGGCCCAAACAGACCGCCAAGAAATGCCGCTGGGCAGCGGTCACCGGATCGCGGACACCCTGTTCCAGCGACCGGTAGAAGGGTAAGTGCGACTCAATCAACTCAACCTCCGCGTCGGTGAGTTTTCAAGTGCCTTCATCCATCTTAAACGTTCCAAAACGAGTGAGTGACCCCATCCCTGACTGACCTTGCTACCTTGCTGAATGGATCGTTTACACATGTCGTCCCCAGACGACACCAACACCAACGGCGAACAGGCAGAGCAGCACCAGTCCCGCTAATCCCTAGCCCTGAAGGCCGAGGCCATTGCGGCTTGGACCGAGGCTCTTGGAGGTCTCAGTCCCCATCTCCGGTGGGGACCGCAGATCCTCGAAGCTCCACTTTGCCGCCAGCAGGGAGGACTTCCCGCATGTGTCCGCGCCCGACCCTCTGAGGCCTCAAGTTTATGGCGTCTTCGGGGTTTTCGCCGGAATGGTCCGATCCAGCTCCAGGACGGCGTGCAGTCCCTCGGGCAGGAACGTGAGACTGAAGCGAGCATCCTGGAAGTTGGTTAACACCTGTTGGGCCACGCCGCTGGTGTCGTCCAGAGATGGCTGGGTCGGCTCTTCTACGGTTCCGTGGAGGCTGCATTGGCACTGCTGGTCCGCTCGCAGGGTGTAGCTGCCGCCCGCTGGACAATAATGATGGACCCCATAAATCTCGGCAGCCTGCTTGAGCAGACTGGCGGCATTGGCTTTGGCCCGCGCGTCTGGCAGCATGGTTCGCGCGGCGGTCCCCAAGTGACCGAGATTATCCAGGCAGGAGTGGCGCGCTGATTCGTTCCAGGTCATGCGAACCGAGGGCATGATCTTCCGCCAGTGGCTGCGATGAATCGCCAAGCTCGCATGTGATGGAGTTGACGGAGCCTTTGCCAGCTGAGCCTCCAGTTGGCTCAGCTCTTCCAGGATTGAATGTTGTGTACTGACCACCATCGATTGGCCAATCCGGGTGTAGAAGAACCGCCACCGAATCGGGCCGAACGACAAGACGAAGGCCCGTGTCTTGGTGCCGTTGGTGGTCGTGGCGTAGTAGTCTTTCTCGACTTCGAAGAAGCCGCTGTTGGTCGGAATCCGCACCACCGTTGCCATGGCCTTGTCGAGTTTTTCCAGGAACCGATCCGCGATGGCAATGTCGTCGAGCGCGACACGCAGATAGACCGGTGAGTTGATCGACGTGATTGCCATTGCAGCCATAAAGAACTCGGGCTCAAAGCCGCGTCCGCCGCGCCCCGTGGAGCCGAGCATCTGTCCCAGGATGCTCGACATCTGGACATCGAGCTGGGGGGCGGAATCGCAGACATGCAAGCTGACCGACTCTCCCAGCCCTTGGGCCGCGAATTCATAGACATCGCGTTCCGAGATGTGACCGCCCGTCATTTCATGGAGTGCCAGGGGGTCTCGGCTGCGATTCGGAGAGGGAGCATATCGAATGACATCGCCGAGGATATGCCCGTCATTGCACACGAACAAATCGCGAAGCGTCTCGTCGGAAAGGGCAGGCATCAAAGTTCCCACCGACCCATCGCACATCGCCACCAGCCCTCCATTCCGAAAATGGCTTTGGAGGGCGTGTTTGAGAACCTCCATGTCGAGCGGTAAGTCATCCGGTTTGGTCCAATCCACGGCATGCTCTATCGCAGCATCGAGGACCATGATCGTGTTCGAGGTGCCATCGGTCAGCCTGGCGATCTTCGAGGTCTTCCCGTTCGGGGGAAACGCCGAATTCTCGTCGACGACGGTCAAGTAGGTCGTCGTTCCCGGCTTGAGCCCCTTGACTCCCGGCGAACGATAAACCGCTGGCAGCTTCGGCAAGAGCAGGATGTTGTGCGGACTATCCCATGGCTCATCCAGATGGAACTGGTTGTAGAGTTCCGCTTGGTCCAGATACGGCAATATTTGCACGCGCCAACTCAGCAGCGGCTTTCCCTGGGCATCAACTTTGGCCGCTGCAGGGAAGTTATTGAAGGTGTCATGGAAGTTGTGCATCGCGATCGCGATCTGGCGAAGGTTGTTCGTGCTTTGCTGCTGGGCTTGGGCCAGTGCGACCTGTGAAGTGGCCTCTGCCGCTGCCAGTTCCGGCGGTGGCGGTGGCCAGCCCGATTGTTCCAGCAGACGGGCTTTATCGATCGAGAAGTTCATCGACAGGATCGTGTCCGCCGTGACCGTGTGGGACTGAGCTTTCGCCTCACCACCGAAAGCCATCGCCATCGACTGATAGACGGTGTTCTCAATCAGCGGCAAGACGATCGTTTCGACGCGATACGATTCCGGAGTGGAGCGAATGCGGATGGCGATCGGATCGAAGAAGGTTCGCCAATATTGGCTGTACTGCTGCTCGAACGCTTCGTACGCCTCGGCTTCCGATTGCGTGGCGTTGGCCACTGGGATTTCGTCACACGGGATCAACCGCTCGGAGTGCCCATGATGGGAACACTGCGCGTGCTTGCCATCCGCAGAGAGGCTGTGCTTTCCGCCACAGGGGCAGGTGAGCAACTCCTTGCCGAATCCATTTGGCAGGCAATCGGCTGTTGCGAGTTCGGCGAGCGTTTTCGGCACATTTCCTCGCTCCATACGATGCATGGCCGAAGCGAACTCGATCATCTTCAGGTGATTGAAGCACCGGAGCCGCCGTAGTTCGGTGATCTTCAACTGCGGCCCCACCAGCTTGCGAATGAACGGGTCCGACAAGTAGATCAAGCCATCTTCTTCCGCAGCACCATCGGGCATCAAGGTCCGAATGTAAGCGAACTCCTGGGACTCACCAAGGCTGGTAACCCCCTTGCCGGGTTTGCCTTGTACCAGTCCCAACACGCGCTGAAGCCCCGGCAGGGAGTTACTGCGGATATGGACCCCTTTCGCGGGGTAAGCGGAGTAGACATGCACCGCCCGATCGGGCGAGGTCAGATGCACATAGGGGATCCCCTCCCACTGGGCCTCTTTGCGGACCACCCCCGGAACAGCCTTCTCGGCGGACTTCAGGTAGGCCTCCATCTGGGCCTTGAAGACCGGTTCCTGCTCATAACGAAACAGGAGGGTGACATCACTCCCCTCCGTCACGAACGGATCGCTGCCGGTGATGGCGATCTCCTTGACTACCAGATCGTAGAATGGCCGCGCCAGCGGATTGGTCTCGACGGCCAGTTGTCGTTTGAGCTGATATTCCGTGTCACGCTTCCAGGCAGGCTCGCCTGCTTGGCTGAGCAGATGTTTGGCAAACAAGTCTCCTGTATCGATCACATCCAGCAGCTTGCCGACGGACCGAAATGAGATCAGGTACTGATCCTCCGGGATGTACTGCATCAGGGGAGAGACCGCAGGTGTTCTACCAGCCAGCATCACTTGCCAGGGGTGGCTTTGAACCGTGGGGCCTTTCAGTTCACTGAGAGCGACCGTCTCGTGCTCGGGGGGCCTGGTCTGCTCCCCTCGGGCCCGCATGGCGTCGAGTTGCAGGCTCTCCTGAACCGCCAGCGCTCCGGAAAAAATGCTGAACAGATCGACGTTCTCACGTCGTTCGATGGCAGCCCTTCGATCGCTGTTGCGATCGGGACCGAGAATTGTTGAGGGTTCGAGCCCAGCCCGTTGAGCCAGCTTCATGACGATGTATTGCTGACAGGCATCACGCGGAAACAACTTCAACCGGGCGGAGGCATCCTCCAGCGTCATGACCCCCGCAGGCGGCGGGTTCGGTGGTGTGGCGGACTGACCGTCGGCACTCCCCGGCCACACCCCCCACAGACAAACCACGCCGACAGACAGCGCACGGACTATTCGATTCATCGCCGAGCCTCCGGAAAGTGCACACCCCTCGAAACTCCATACAGTGTGTCACGTCGGCGCTGCAGATGCCACTCGCCAGCCGCTCACGTTTAATCGATGGGCATCATGTTGACAACGGCATGCTGGCCGATGGTCAGCGGGTCACGGCGACAGAGAGGCTTGTCGAACTGGATCTGCACCACACCGGTGAAACGCTCTTCAAATGCCGCCTCGCAGTAGCTCAAGTAGTAATCCCACATTCGAATAAAGCGGTCGGGATATCCCAGCTCGCGGACATCGTCCAGCCGCGCATGAAATCTCTGCCGCCATTCTCGCAACGTCTGAGCGTAATGGATGCCGAAGTCCTCGGCGTGAACGAACCGCAAATCTGTCGCACGAGCTGTCGGCTCCAGCATGGCCCCCATGGACGGAAGGCAGCCTCCGGGAAACACATAGCGCTGGATGAAATCGACCGATCGCAGGTATTGCGCATACCGCCGGTCCGGCATCACGATCCCCTGGAGCACCATCGTTCCGTCGGGCTTGAGCAGTTCGCTGCACTGGCGAAAGAACGTATCGAAGTAACGGTGCCCAACGGCTTCGATCATCTCGACCGACACGAGCTTATCGAACTGCCCCGACAAGTCGCGATAGTCTTGCAAGAGCAGCGTGATGCGATCCGTCAGTTGTACTGTTCGTCAGACCGCTTCTGGGCGTCAACCACTCCGCCTGGCAGGCGTACGGCTGGGGAGCTTGTTTCGGGCTTGTGCTGTACGGAGTGTATGACCTGACGAATCTCGCCATCCTCGATCGATGGACGGTTCGCATGGCGATCGTTGACATCGTGTGGGGCTGCGTCCTGTGCGGCACAACGAGCGTGATCATGATGCGTGTGGATCGCTGGCTGACTTCATAGCGTACCGTGACGCAATCCATGAGCAGGTTCCTTACGATAGACGCATTTCCTGACGATTTCGGGTGCCTGGCGCACCACTTCAGGAGAAGGGAGTACGGACATTTTTCACAAATCGACCAGTTCTACCTTGACCGGACAGGTTGAATGGAAATACGCTTATGTGTTGGGTTGCTTCATGACGAAGAGACTCTAGGCCGCTGGAGGACTGACCTTGCTGAACATTCTGGGTAAATCGATTGGCCTGTGCGATGGTCTATCGCGGCGGTCGTTTCTTCAGATTGGCGGGTTGGCGATGGGCGGCATGGCCTTGCCGCAAATCCTTCAGGCGGAACAAGCTGCGGGGGTGAACGGGCATGGGAAGGGGATCATCATGGTCTTTCTTCCGGGTGGCCCCTCGCACCAGGATATGTGGGATATCAAGATGGACGCCCCCGCCGAGATTCGCGGGGAGTTCACGCCGATTCAGACCAAGGTGCCCGGCATCGAGATCGGGGAGCTGTTTCCTCGGATGGCTTCGATCGCTGACAAGGCGGTCTTTATTCGCTCGATGGTCGGAGCGACGGGGGATCACTACTCGTTTCAATGCCTGACCGGGCAGCACAATCGCAACATGCCGCCGGGCGGGTGGCCCGCCATTGGATCCGTGCTGTCGAAGGTCTACGGATCGAAGGATCCCTCGCTTCCCGCGTACGTCGGGCTCTCACCTCGCATGGGGCATATGCCGTGGGCCGACAACGGACAGCCGGGCTTCCTCGGCGTAGCTCATGCTCCGTTTACGCCGCACGGTGAAGGTCGGGAAGATATGGTCCTGCAAGGAGGGATCTCGACCGACCGGCTCTCCGAGCGGCGAAGCGTCCTGCAAGGCTTCGACCGCTTCCGCCGCGAGGTCGACCGCACCGGCATGATGGACGGAGTCGATGCCTTCACCAAGCAAGCCTTCGGCATCCTCACCAGCAGCAAGCTGGCCGATGCCCTCGATATCGAAAAGGAGTCGGTCGCCCTTCGTGATCGCTACGGTCGCGGCGTCAACCAGCTCAAGGATGACGGTGGGCCGCGTCTGCTCGACAACTTCCTGACAGCTCGCCGCCTGATCGAGGCCGGGGTCCGCTGCGTGTCGCTCTCGTTTAGTCGCTGGGACTGGCACGGCGATAACTTCGGCCAGGCCCGCTCCGAAATGCCAATGCTCGACACCGCCGTCAGTGCGCTGATCGAAGACCTCGAACAACGCGGGATGCTGAACGATGTGACCGTCGTTGTCTGGGGCGAATTTGGCCGGACTCCCAAAATCAACGGATCTGCCGGTCGCGATCACTGGCCCCAAGTCAGCTGCGCGATGCTGGCTGGCGGGGGCTTACGAACAGGCCAGGTGATCGGCGCGACGAACCGCCTCGGCGAGTACGCCACCGACCGGCCTGTCCATTTCCAGGAAGTCTTCGCCACCCTCTACAAGACCCAAGGGATTAATGTCGATCAAACAACGGTCAACGACCTGCAAGGGCGACCGCGTTTTCTGGTCGAGACGAATAGCTACAAGCCGATGCCGGAATTGATTTAGGGCAGATCTTCCGCCCGTCTGGCTTACCGCACCTTCCGCCACAGGCCGCGATAGATCGGCAACCCCAGCTTGCGTTTCTTCCGCTCGAAGCTCGTCTGGTAGTCCATATCGTTCTCCGGGATTCGCTCTTCCGGTGCGGGGAGTTTTTCGAAGTCGGGATGATGGTCCATCAAGGCCGAAATCCCGCCGAAGTACTCTTCGACATCGGTCCATGAATGGACATAACCGCCGGGAATCAGCAGTTCGTGGCTCCGCTCCAGGAACGCCACGTTGAACACGCGGCGGCTGCGGTGCCGCTTTTTCCACCACGGGTCGGGGAAGTAGACATGGATCGCCGACACGGTCTGGGGAGCGAAGAGCTTGCGGAAAGCCTGCATCACATCGCCGCCGAAGATCCGTCCGTTCGGTGAATCGAGCTTCGCGAGGCGGCGCGCAGCGCGGCGACCTTCCTTGTAGTCGAGTTCGATGCCGAGGTAGTTCCGGTCGGGGTTCCGCCGAGTCGCCGAATGCACGAACAGCCCGCGACCACACCCGACATCGATCTCGACGGGGTGGTCGTTCGCAAAGATCTCGGAGAACGGGAGCCCTTGCGGGTGGGCGGTCACCAACTCTTCGATGGCCACAAACCACGGACGCAGATCCTGCCGCATTTCCGCTTCGGATTCGACTTCGTTCTCTTCGACATCAGACGACATGCAGAAAGACCAACTTGACGAGGAATGAGACACTTCAGCACTGGAACGCGGATTGTAGCGAGATCGTTCTTAAACCTCACAACCCCCTGCCTGTCACGGCTTCTGCAACAGGGGGGGGGGAGCCGCCTGGATTAACTCAATTTTCCGCCAAGCCCCAGTTCGGAAACGCCAGATCAGAGCGGCCGCGAGCAGCCCCAGGTAGGCGACAATCCAACTCGTCGCGGCGGCGTCGCCCCACTGGTAGTATTGAACGCTGATCAAGGCTCCCGGAACGAACACGGCCCAGGCGATCACCAGCCGGGCCAGCATCGGAAAGGTGGTATCGCCAGCGGCCCGCAGCGCTTCGGCCATCGTTGTCGCGAGGGCATCAAAGAGTTGCCAGGCGGACGAAACCATCAGCATGCGAATGGCGATTTTGAGCATCTCCGGCCCCCCCTCGCCTTCGGCAAATTTGTAGAGCAGCAGCTCCGGGATCAGAAAGTACGCCACGGCTGTGGCCCCTTGCCAGAGAAGTGCCGCCCGGGCTGTCAGAACGACCACCCGTGGGACAAGCTGCTTGGCCCCCGCACCGATCGCCTGCCCCACCAGGATCGCCCCCCCACTCGCCAGACCAAACGCGGGCATGAACGACACCGAGTTCAGTGAAAAGACCACATTCATCGCCGCTAACGAAGTCGTCCCCAGGGGAGCGATCGCCGTGTTCGTGAAGTGAATGAACGCGTAGATCTCCAAGAACCAATTGAACCCCGCTGGCAGCCCAAATTGCACTAAGCGACCGAACTCGATCCACCGCCACTGCATCCGGGGAAGACCCCGACCGGTCCACACGAAGTAGCCGAACAGACCCGCCAGCGCGATCCATGTCGACAAGGTGCTCGCCAGCGCAGCCCCCTTGACCCCCATCGCCGGGCACCCCCAGTGCCCTTCAATCAGCAGCCAGTTCCCGAAGACGTTCGCGAACATCAGTCCGAGATTGGCGATCATCCCGGGACGGGTTTTCCCCAGTCCACCAAAGTAACCCGCCAGTGCCTCTATCGCGACGGCGGCCCCGCTACTCCACAGCCGCACGACCATGTAGTCGGCCATCAACCGACGCACCTCTGGCGAGTAATCGAACCACCCCAGCGCGGTCGGAACCCCCAATGTCGCGACCAGACAGACCCCTTGGGCCAACAGAGCCAGAAAGAGCCCATACCAACCGTAACGACGAGCCCCGACCGCATCGCCTTGCCCATAGAGTTGGGACGAAAAGCTCGATACGAGAAAGACCATCGCCATGGGAAAGATGATGACCGCGAACGAGTTCATCGACCCGGTCGCCGTCGCGGCGAGGGCACTGGCTCCCAGCGACGAGACCATCTGCACATCACACAACCCGACGACCGCCTGGCTCATCCGCGAGACCATAATCGGCCAAGCGATGACGAAGAGCGACCGCACCGAGACCTCGGGGATGTGCTGCGGGGAGCCGGTGTCGGGCGTCATTGAGGGGCCAAGGAGAAACGGAAGGCGACCAGGACATGGCGAGTGGCATGGTATCGGGGCGAGAGAGATCAGGCTACGAGTGATGTCCGCTCTCCCCTCGCCCCCGGCCTCTCGACTCGATTCGATGGTGATGTCGCCATATAGTGCGGGCGAAGACGCCCCCTGTCCGGGTGGCGACGCCTCCTGCCGGAACTCCCTGATGTCGACCCCGCTCCCGATTGAAGTCGATTGTGCCTCCGTCAAGCAGAAGCTCGACGCCCGCGCTGATTTCTTCTTCATCGACTGCCGCGAGCCCGAGGAGCATGCCGCTTGTAAGATCGCGGGGGCGGAGCTGTGGCCGATGAGCGAGTTGGCCGGGCGAATCCCCGAGCTGGCACCGCACCAGGATCGCGAGGTCATCATCCACTGCCACCACGGCGGTCGCAGCTTGCGCGTCGCGAATTGGCTCCGTAAGAACGGTTTCCCAAACGCTCGCAGCATGGCGGGCGGGATTGACCAGTGGTCAACCGACATTGATCCGGCGGTGCCGCGATACTAAGCCGCATGTATGCTTCAAGCGGGTTGGAATGACGCATTCGCGCGATCGGGATGTGAGCCGCAAGGCGCTCGCCGCGGGTTCTGGTGGGCGGACGGCGAGAAGAACCCGCGGCGAGCGCCTTGCAGCTCACAAGTGTGTCCGCTCGAAGAGAGAGTAAGTTGCATTTGCCCTGGGCTGGTCTGTCGGTGCCCTTTCGGGGCGGAGGAATGAGGCACTCCAGGGACGGGGGGCGAAGTGTGACTCGAACTCTGGCTTTAGTGATGTGCGACTTCCGCAGTGGTGGACTAGCGAACAGCGGACATTATTTCAGTCGCTCACTCATCTCTTTTGAGTCAATCAACCTTCAACTCTGTGACTTTGCCTCCCATCACCGGAGCTTGGAAACGCGGGGGAAGTCGCGACTATTCCGCTAATGATCTCTATCTGAGATTCGATAGAACTCTGTTCAGACGATCGCTCCCCAAGCCACGAACAGAGGCAACTTCCGTGTTCGACTCCCCCTGGGACACACTCGTCCGCCGGTACTCCTCTCTGGTGATCTCCTCAGCCCTGCGAGTGCTGGGCTGCTTGGCGGATGCGGAGGATATTGCCCAAGAGGTGTTCCTCGAGGCGTTTCGCAAGTGGAGCCCGGACGAGAAGCACGCTTGGGCCGGGCTGCTCCGCCGCATGGCGATCTGCCGGGCCTTGGACTTGTTGCGAACTCGTCAACGATCCCAATCGCTGGACTCCTCTCGGATCGATGAGCGGGCCGCTGATCCGTCGGACACTCTTGTGAAGCAGGAGGTCCACACCCAGTTGCGAGCGGCAGTGGCGAGCTTGCCGCAGCGGGAGTCCGAGGTGTTCTGCCTCGCCTGCTTTGAGCAGTTGTCGCATGAGGAGATCGCCGATGTGCTGCAAGTCTCGCGCGGCTCGGTGGCGGTGGCCTTGTCGAAAGCCAAATCACGACTGACCGAAATGTTCCAACCCACTTCCGGAGACCCGAAATGACTGAGCCCCATGACCCCTTCGAACTGTCCCCCAGCCTGAACCAGGCCATCCAGGAGATCGCTGCCATGCATGCCCCCCCAGAATCGTCGAACCGCGTGACCACCGCAGTTCTGAACCAGCCGCCGGTCCCCCAGCGCTCTATCCAGCGCGGCCGATGGGGACGCCGAACCGCCCTGACCGCGATCGCGATGACTTGCGTCACAGCCGCCATCGGGCTCTTCTTGAACGGAACACCGTTCACGCAAGTCGCCTTTGCCGAAGTCCAGCAAGAGCTGGGCAAGACCCACTCAGTGCAGTATGTCGAGTACATGCACGAGGTCGACGCGCAGAGCGAGATCAAACTTCTCCAGTTGATGCTGGCCAGCGAAGGACTGGTCGCGGACGCCCAGACCATGCAGTTGGAGCCGAGTGAACTGCGCCAACGCATCCAAGCCCGCGTCGATGACATCCAAGGGAAGCTCACCCGAGGAGAACCCGTCGAAGCCGCCCGCGTGTGGATTCAAGGGCGATACCTGTTCCGCCGCGAGCAGTCTCTCGGGATTGCAAAGTCCGTCGAGGTTCTGGACGGGAAGGGCGGCTCGACGGTGCGACTGCCGGGGATGTACTTCCAGAGGATCGAAGTGATGAACGCCGAAACGGGAGTGAATGTTCACCTCGAACCGGATCGGAAGAAGTGCGTCTTGATGAAGTCGCAGACCACCCTCAATCAACACTCTGGAAAAACGACGACGACTGAACTCGGCCCCAACCCCGCGAGCAACTTCTACCTGGAGTACAAAAACATCGTTCCGGAGAAGCTGGCTTCCCTGGGCGAGAAGACTTTGAACGGAAAAACCGTGACGGGGTTTCGCAAGGTCGAGGATTCTGGCGGTTGGAACTTCTCGACGACCTATTGGATTGATTCGACGACAAAACTCCCCGTCCAGATCGAAGCGGAGATGCGGAAAGACGGGGTGTTGAGCGGTGGCACCACCATCGCGAATATGACCTTCGATCAAATGTGCGACCCGGCACTGTTCAGCACTCAGCCACCCGCCGGATACGAGGTCTCGGAGTCCGGAATCCGCAGCATTGATGTGAGTCGGCCTGACGAAAGGCCATGATCTCCGGAGACCAACGACCGTGATCGTTCCACTCGCCACCCGCGTCAGACACTTTGGTCTGACGCGGGTGGTTTATTTGATCTCGGTCCCAATTAAAGTTCGGTGGACCACCCTACACGTCACTCATCATGACCGAAGCCACGCGTGCATCGAATGGGGCGAAGGGGCGAAGAGTACCCCGACAACCGGTAGCAGCGGCGTAGCAGAATTCGTTAGAATTCTGCCGTCCACGAACGACCACGCTCCAGCGGGCATCCACAGACCGAGGAGATTCTCCAATGGATCGTTGGACTCACTACAATCGCACGGTTCAGGAACTGGTCGAGCAGTGCGCAGCTGAATGGAAGCCACACGACGGAACGACCATCAAGGCGGTCACCGATGTGGCCCATGGTCACTACCAAATTGTTCGTTCCGGCTGGAAAGACGGGCGGTTTGTTCATTCGTGCCTGGTTCACTTCACCGTCGATGGTCAAGCCGTACGGCTGTTGCGGAACGACACGGATGTGGAATGGGACCGCGAGTTGATCAACCGGGGGATCGCCCCGGAAGACATCGTGTTGGCCTTTCGCCAACCCGTTGGTCAACGAGACGCTCATCCCGCCGGTGAAAGTGTGTTTTCCCAGCCTGCGGGATCAGTCTTAAAGTCGTAGAGTGGGACGGGTGGGACCAGCCGCTTTGGGCGCAGGCCAGCCTGCGCTGGCCTGCGCTCCAAAGCGAGCTGGTCCCACGCTACGCCTACTCCCGATTCGGATTCAAAATGGGGCCGTTGCTGAGAAGAGGCACAGCCCAGAGCTCGATCATGTCCTGGCATCGCCCCTCGATTACCCCAACTCCCAATCCGGGAGTTTCCTCGCGATGCCCCATTGCATCAGCCCCCCAGCAGACAGCACGCCGACCGCCAGCAGGATCGCAATCGGCGGGTCGGCTTGCTCTCCGAACGTCAGCACCGGAGCGGCGACCGTCAGTCCCGTAATCACTGCCGATGAAACCACCGCCAAGGTCGCATGCAGCCAGAGGCGCTTGCCGATCACGATCAGCGTGACCCACGCATGGTTGAACGCGAAGAAGCCAATCGCGGTGGCCAGAGCTATGGCTGCGGTGAAGGGAGTGAGAACCCATTTATTCCCCATCGAGAGCGAGAACAGTCCCCAGCTCAGTCCAAACAGCATGCCCCATTTCAGGTCGTGGAAGATCGCCAAGCGGAGGGCATTCCAGAACTTCGGTCGGCTGATCGGTCGCAGGAAGTCGGCGGCGATGCTCGCGCGACGACCGACCCACAGCATGGCAGTCATCATCAGGATCATTACCATCGCCTGCATCATGCCGGGGACTAGAAACATTCCTTTGGGAGCGTTGGAGTGCTTCATCCACGGCAGCGACTGGTAGACCATGCTGAAGACCACCATCATTCCGATGCCGATCAACAAGCCGGGGTTCGCTGGCGATG
>JAYSVZ010000390.1:0-1769 GCA_043718305.1 Planctomycetota bacterium
GCTCAATCTCCAAGCGTCCCCAGGCAGCCAAAACGACCACCACGAAACGACCACGCTAACGCAAACTACCCAATCGCGCAATCGAAGGTTACTACACCCATTGCAAGAGTATCGGTGCCAACGCCGATCCCCAGAAACCCACCGAGAACACAACGAGTACTCCCGCTGCCAATCCCACCCGGGGCCAGCCCGTAGTGGCGCAGCGGGCTGTCATAATCGTGAACGGCACGGCGGGGATGTAACTCATCAGGAACCCCCATTCGTGGGGCAGGCTCGCCTGACGAAGCATCAAGAAATAGCCCGCACTGGTCACCAAAACCGCGAATCCGATCAGTCGCGAACGACGACGGGTTGAACGGTCATCGGGGGCGAGAGCGACTTCGCGCGAGGCCAGAATCGCCGACTGGAACAACGCCAGTAAAGTCACGGGCCAGGTGAACGAGAACCGCTACAGGGGCGAGTCGATTGAGGACCGGCGTTGCGATCCATCCGAGAAACGCCGCCGCAAACAGGCAGCGATGCAATTGGCTCGTCCGGCGACGGGTATCATCCCCCTTCACGGCCAGAAACCACACAATTGGCAGCAGTAAAACTCCCAGCCCCTCGACATACCACCGCAGCAGTTCCTCCCACTCCGGTCGCATGAAGGGATGTTCGCGCTCGCCCTGTAACAAAAACGCCGACAGTCCGCTGATTCGCGGAAACCAGCGGCGAGGGGGGGCGACCAAGGCTTCGCCATCGTGAACCGTGGTCGGACCAATCCGAACGGCGACCGCTCGTGAATGCGATCGCATGATTGCCACCCCCGATGAGACTGCGGGCGGAGTCCAGGTCACCTCATCTTCGAAGAGCTTAATGCGTCCCATCTCGGCGCACTGCGATCGATCCGCGCGGAGTCGAATCAACTCCCCGGCATCGTTGAAGAGCAGGAGCTCCTTTCCGATCACTACGCTGTTGGCCTGTCCCAGTAACTTCGAAGACCAGAGGATTTCGCCGGTCGCAATGTCGACAGCCCGAAACTCCCCGCGCGAGGGGCGATGCGCCTTCGACTGCGGATCGCGCAGGTCAAACCCGTAGATTGTCGCATCGAGGACTGTCGCCGAATCCACATCGTGCGAGAATTTGGGTTGCTGCCAGGCATGCTTCACCGTGAGCGTCGCCTGCGTCGGGTCACTCCAGGCAAGTTGGTAGGCTGTCGATCCTGCCTGGAACGGAGCGGAGACCACCAGCATTGGCTCTCGATAAACCGGCATCGCCGAATGTTCGTCGTAACCCACGGATAGCTCCGTCTGCCACAGCTCGTGTCCCGTCCTGCGATCCTGAATCACCAAGTGATTCTGCAAGTAGCTGACGAGCAGTGGGTGCCCTTGGAGTGTGATCGGGAACGACGAACAGTAGCTGGCTGAATGGCTCCCAGACTTCCACGCGATCTCGCCGGAAGGGAGCGATAGGGCCACCACGCCCGCGTTCAGCCCACCGATCGGGAGATAGAGCCGACCGTCCGCCACGATCGGTGAGGCCGAGTAACCGAACTCCGTCCCTTCCCCTTTGAGATCTTGTTGCAGGGGATGAACCCAGCGCAAATTCCCGGTGACGGCATCAATGGCTCCGACCTCTCCGTCGGGGGTCGTGTAGTACACCACCCCCTTGAACACAGCCGGAGTCGCCCTTGGCCCGGGGTAGATCCCAACGAGCTCATACGGCGGACCGACGCGCGTCTCCCAGACCGTCTGCCCCGTATCGCGTTCCAGGCAGATCAGGAACTGCCC
>JAYSVZ010000040.1:0-2826 GCA_043718305.1 Planctomycetota bacterium
AGGGCCAGCAGTTCGGGTTTCGCGAGTGAATGGCCGGGCCTTCAGCCCTTTCGATGTTCAGGGCGGGCGACGTTCCCAGGGGCGTTGCCCCTGGCTGGATGAACGGCTGGCCCGTGGGGCCGGAGGAGGGAAGTTGGTCGATTTCCGCAGTGGCGACCTCGAGCGATCAGGGGGCACTCGGAGTCGCGAGTTCTGCTTCGCGAAGGATTAATTTGTTAAACCGGGCCTGGATCTCCTTGTTATGGGGGGCCAGCCCCTGGCAAACGCCCAGTTGCACTCTGGCGGCGGTGATTTGCCCCGCCTGTTCCATGGCGGTGGCGGCCTCGAGTCGCAGTTCGACATCGCGGGGGGCTTTTCGAATTGCTTCTTGGAAGCTTTCGATGCCACCCGCCAGATCGCCCATTTCAAGGCGATATCTGGCCACCCAGATCGCTGGAATCGAAGGATCCGAAGCGATGAGCGCTTCGCATCGGGCGAGCAGTCGTTTTCTGACGGTCAAGTCGTTCAGTGACTTCGCGATGGGGACCAGAATCTCAAGGCGATCGGGGATCAGGACTTGCTCGACTTCCTCTTCGGAATGTCCGATGTTCGCCAGGTTCCAGACTTGGGTGCTCCATTGATCGGAGGCCGTGAGTGAGCGCCGCCACGCGGCAATGGCGGTCGGTTCGTCGTTGAGACGCCGCGCCAACTGGCCCGCATTGACCAGGGTGGCTGCTTGGCCCGGTGAGGTAAAGATGGCCAGTTTCAGGGCAACGCGGGATGCCACTTCGTCGCCGAGGATCCGCTCGACCCACGCCCAGTCGATGGCCAAGCCCCGCCGTAATGGATTGATTCCCATCGCTCGGCGCAGGGCGGAGCGGGCTGGCGGAAGGTTTTTCTGGATCGCCGGTCGCGAGAGAAAGGCATCAATCTCGGCGGCACCGCTCTGTCGAGACTCAGCGGCGGCACGATCGACCCACATCATGTGTGTCAATTGCCACAAGCTGGGGTCTGTCCATCGGCCGCGGGTTTCGACCGTCTTCAGCTCATCGAACATCATCCGCCGACAGCGATAGATGTGAGCTTTCGCGAGCTGCTCCCAAATCTCGGAGCTTTGCGGATAGAGGCGGCTGGCCCGTTCCAATTCCGTGATCGTCGCGTCGGTTTCCTCCACGCTGATGTTGGGTAAGTCGTCGACTAGCACCGGGAGGCGGTCCGTGATCCGTTCAATTTCGAACGGCGTTTGAAGTTCGTACAGCGCGATCCCCGAAATGAAGAGGATTAAGGCACTGATCGAGTACCGCGTCGTCGCGTCGCTGGGGCTCCAGAGTACCCAGCGGGAGACCTTGGCATCGCGACTCAACGCCGAAAACGCGATTCCCAGAAAGGAAAAGTAGGTGATGGCCACTCCGCCAATCACTAGGCTAAAGTCGGAGAGCGACATGCACGCCAGGCCCGTTGTCGCAGCAATTCCCCACAGCCCTGCATCCATGAGCTGCCCCTCGGTGTCATTCCGGATTGCCCGCGCAGCCGCCAGCAGGGCCAGAAAGAGACCACAGATCAGCGCTGCCAAGGCGATCGGACCGGCTTCCACGAGGGTTTCGATGTACTGGTTTTCCGCGTGCATATTCCACTGGGTGTCGTCTTGATCTTCGTAGACCGTCTGCACGTACGGAAACGTGCCCCAGCCGCTTCCCAGGGGGGCCATGTCGCCCGCGGCTCGCGAAGCTTCTTTCCAGAGGGTGAGCCGACCTTCCAGGGCCTCCGGAAGATCGAGCAGCGTTCCCATTCGCTGGCTCACGAAGTCACTTCGACCCGCCAGATAGAGCCCCCCGCATGCCATGCAGGCGACGCCGATAAATGCCAGGAGGAGACGCGGCTTCATGCGGCCAATACTCGGGATTAAGACCAGAGCCATGACTGAAGCAGAGATCACCCCCGCCCTCGACATCGAGGCAAAGATCCCCATCAAAATGCATACCATGCAAGTCGCTGGGATCAACACATGCGGCGTGAGTCGCCCGAGAATCTGAAGGAGCAGGGCTGTGATGCGAAGTTGATACGAGCCGGTCTGTGCCGTTCCACGCGAGATCCCAAAGGGGAACCAGGCACTGGTCGTGCTGGCGACCGCTCCCCCCAAAGCCACCAGCAGGTAGCCCGCGCAGTTGTTTCGGTTCACGAAGGGGCCGAAGGGACTCCCCCCGAATCGCAGGGGAATTGTCCAGAACAGCTTCCCATTCCAACTCAGTTGCTGGGCGAGTCCAAAGATGGCGATCGCTGCTCCGTTGATCGCCAAGGCCCCAAAAGCCCATCGGCGAGATCTCACATCTTCAAAGAGGTCAAAACCAATCCAAAAGACGAGGACCAGCAATCCGATCTGCGCGAGAACCAATCGCGTCTGTTCGACGCTGACGGTCCCTCCACGCTGCAATGCAGCCGACAATTCGGGACAGGCTGCGGCCTCTTCCACCGAGAGATTCAGTCGCGACTCGACCAGCGTGGCTGACTCCATCCGAGGAATGGGCGACGGGGCGAGGGGGGTGAGCTGTAAAAAACCGATGACAACGAAGAGTAAGGGGACCGCCAGGATCACCGGAATCGTCGGTGGCGCGGGGTGTTGCTGTCGCCTGAAGAAGCGTTGGAGCCACCTCAGGATCGCAACGGCAGCGAAACCTAGGAATAAAAAGAACTGTGGCCTGGGGGTGGCGGCCCCATAGAGCCATGGGGCCACCATCACCAAGCCACAGAACACGAATCTCAAGAAGTGGGACATGCTTCCGTGATCCTACTCGGGTCACGGGAGAAGTGTCTATGGCACAGCGGGAGTGGCCGGATTGTTGTTGTTGT
>JAYSVZ010000391.1:0-5041 GCA_043718305.1 Planctomycetota bacterium
CTCGGCGTTGTAGAACGGGTCTTTGGCGACGGCCTCCATCCCGAAGTCATACCCTAATCGATTTCGGGCCAGGCACTCGAACTGGTACATGAACAGTCCCGGCGTTGTGGGCGTGCCGGACAGGTACTCCGCTTGCTGCTCCAGAATGGCCAGGGCGATGCGGATATCGAAGCGGGCTCCTTCTTCCTCGGCCTTGACCATCAGGAAGGTCTGGAACCCCGTAAAGTAGTGCCCCAGCCGCTTCATCCCCTCGCTAACCCGCCCCTTGAGGCTTAACTCCCCGGCGAGAAAATCGATGGCCATCGGGAGCTTGGTCGTCGTCAGTATTTCATCCCGCACCGAGGCCATGATCTCCTGGGCCGGGACGTTCTCTTCGATCCGCTCGCGGTAGACGCGGAAGAAGTGGGTCTGTTCGATGTATTCTTCGCGGTCGAGCATGATGAGGTCATTATCGCTGAGCTGTCCCGGAACGGGAAGGGATTGCCGCATTTGCATCTCGCGCTTGCGAGTCCCATTCACAAACCAGTCAAATCCAACTCGAGCCTTTGAAATCCTGGCAGCCGACGGCTCGCTGCGCTCGCTGGGCGATTTCGGAGAAATCGCCGACAATCATTGTGTCATCTCGACAGTCCTCGCTGGACGATCTACACTCACATATTGCGTGACTGATGCGTCTTGAGTGCGAGGTGGTGATGCTCTCTCTTTCTGGCAACCGGATTCAGCTCTGCGATGGGGTCACCCGTCGGCAGGCTTTGCAGATCGGTGCGCTCGGAATGGGCGGGCTGTCATTGCCGCATCTGATTCAGGCTGAGCAGTTTGCGGGAATCAAGAGCAGCCAAAAGTCGGTCATCATGATCTACATGTGCGGAGCCCCCGCGCATCAGGACATGTACGACTTAAAGCCCGATGCGCCCTCGGAAATCCGAGGAGAGTTCCGGCCCATCCCGACCAATGTGAGTGGGATCGAAATTTGTGAGCACATGCCCCGGCTGGCCCGGATCATGGATAAGTGCGTTCCGGTGCGGTCGATGTATGGCTCGCCCGATGGGAACCATGACTCGTTTATCTGCTACACCGGGCATTCGGTCCAAAATCAGCCGACAGGCGGCTGGCCCGCGATTGGGGCGGTGATGTCGAAGCTCGCGGGGGCAGCTGCCCCAGGGATTCCGCCGTTCTTTGGTCTGTCGCCGAACACCGGGCATCCACCGTACGGGTCACCGGGGCATCCTGGTTTTTTGGGAGTCTCTCACGCAGCGTTTCGGCCCAGCGGACCAGCCCGCGAGGACATGCAACTCCCGGCGGGAGTCGTCCTCGATCGGATCGACAATCGCAAGGCACTGCTGGCGGGACTCGATCGGTTCCGCCGAGAGAGCGATGCGCGCGGTTCGATGACGGGGCTGGATGACCTCAACCGGGCAGCGCTAGAGATTCTGACCTCCAGCAAGCTGGCCGAAGCACTCGATGTGTCGAAAGAGCCGGACCATGTCCGCGAACGATATGGCAAGGGAGATTCCAACAACTTTGGTGATGGGGCTCCGCGAAATCTGGAGCACTTCCTCACCGCGCGAAGGCTAGTCGAAGCTGGGGCGCGCGTTGTGACGTTGAACTTCGGTCGCTGGGATTTCCATAGCGATACGTTCAACGGCATGAAGAACACTCACTTGCCGCAGTTTGATCAGGGGCTTTCGGCACTGATTGAGGACTTGCACGAGCGGGGCCTCGACAAGCAAGTCGCGGTTGTGGCATGGGGTGAGTTTGGCCGCACTCCGCAGATCAACGGAGACGCCGGACGCGACCACTGGCCCCAAGTCGGCGGCGCCCTCCTCGCGGGCGGCGGCTTCAAAACCGGCCAGGTCATCGGCTCGACCGATCGACTGGGAGCCGAAATCGCCACCCGCCCCGTCCATTTCGGCGAAGTCTTCGCCTCGCTCTATCGCTGGCTCGGACTGGAGTCGGAGACTTCGTACCTGAGCGACTTGGCTGGCCGACCACAAAAGCTGGTTGACGGCTGGGCACCGCTGCCGGAATTGCTCTGACGTATCGACTGGGGATCGAGTCGCCACGTTCGCCAGAAGGTGGGCGAATGGGGCCACTCGCACGTTCTGGCGAAACGTGGCTACGGTTCAATGCTGCCCGCTCCAAGAATGAATGCCATCGCTTTGTAACGAAAACCGGGCTTATGCTCGGAACGGGGGCTTTTCGGGCTGCGTTCACCTTGCGGGGGGCGATATACTTGGGCGAGCCTGCTTTGGGGTGCGAATCGTTGATTCGTTCGTCCAGGGCGGGGGTGTTGCCTTGAAACGCTGCGGGGAACGGTCGCATGGCCGAGAACGAGACTCCAACTCCGAACCAAAACCAGATCGACCAGTACCAACTGGTGAACTGCATCGCCACGGGCGGTATTTCGCAGATCTGGGAGGTGAAACACATCTCTAATCAGCAGCAGTACGCCATGAAGCTGCTGCTGCCGGAGCATCTCAAGGACAAGGAGCTGAAGAACGAGTTGAAGACGGAAGCGATGATCGCGAAAGAGCTTGAGCATCCGCACATCATCAAGATCATGGAGACCTCGATCGGTCGCGACAATTGCTACTTCATCATGGAGCATTTTCGCGGCGGCAATCTCAAGGGGATGATCCGGGGCGACATGTTCAATGCCCAGGTGCGGGCGCAGAAGATCATGGAAGCCTGCACCGGAGCGTTTGCGTATATCCATGACAAGGGCTGGGTCCACAAGGACATCAAGCCCGACAACGTGCTGGTCACCAAGGGGGGGGATCTGCGGATCATCGACTTCTCGCTGGCCGCGAAACCGACCGGACTGCTCTCGAAGTTGCTGACCCTGAAGAGCAGTGTGCGGATCCAAGGGACACGAACTTACCTCGCCCCGGAACTAATCCAGCGGCTGCCGCTCACGTTTTCGGCGGATATTTACAGCCTGGGGATCATGTTCTTTGAACTGCTCGTCGGTCGGGCTCCGTTCATCATGAGCAACCCCAACGATCTCTTGGTGGCCCATGTCCGCGATACGCCGGACAAACCCTCGAGTTACAACATCAACCTGACGACTGAACTCGACCAGTTCATCATGAAGATGATCGCCAAAAAGCCCAAGGACCGTTTTGCGTCGATGCATGACGTGGCCAACGCATTGCGCAGCTTGAAGGTCTTCAAGGAAAACCCGGAATCGTACCTGAAGAATAAAGCCAAAGAAGACGAGGCGCGGTTTCTCAACTCGATGGCCCACTCGATGGACAGCCGGACCGATGCGGGCCGGACTCCCGAGGAGCGGAAGGCGGCGGCGGACGAGGCAGCCAAGACGAAGGCCATGTTTAAGGGAAAACGCGACGAGGCCAAGATCCGCGTGGAAGGGGACAAGTCCGCAAAGGCGGGAAGCAAGCCGACAGCACCGGCCCCTCAACCCGCGATGCAGCAACCGATGATGCAGCAGCAACCGATGATGGGGATGCCGCAGATGCAAATGCCGATGGGTTATCCCGGTGGCTATCCGGGGATGCCGATGCCCGGGATGTACCCCGGCGGAATGCCGGGCATGATGATGCCCGGGCAGATGCCAGGCATGATGCCGGGGCAGGCGATGCCCGGTTACCTCGGTGGCCAGATGCCGGGAATGCCGCAATCGGGAATGATGCCGGGAGCGATGCCATCGGGGATGCCGATGCCCGGGATGCCGCAGGCTCCCGCTGCTCCTCGTCCGGTCTCCGCCGCCCCCGTGGCTCCGTTGCCCGTCCCAATCGCTCCGAAACCGATGGCCCCGAAACCGGTCGCACCGAAGCCAGTCGATGACATCCCGATGATGACGATGGATGAACTGCCGGACGTGACGTGACGCGACTGTGGACGACCGCGCGCGACATCTGGTGAGGGGTCAGAAGAAGCCTACCGGGTAAGACGGGCTTTCCAGACCTGGATAGGCCGTTCCGATCGACGTTCAACGAGGTTGACGGTGACATGGAACGGGGCCACTCGCTCCCCACGCGGACGGGCTCCGTTTGCTCGCACGCAGCGGGGACGGGCAGGAATGCCCGTCCTACAGTCCAGATGCGTCTCTCGAAGAGCGGGTCTGAAAAGGCCGTCTGACAGGGATCGGATTTCTGGCCGCTCGCCTTATGTCGCGTTCCGACAGAGGGTCGAAAACCCGTCCTCCGATGGACGACCTCACCAAATGCCCGCTGACGCCACGGCGTGCCGACTGCCGACCCATCGGTCATCCGTGTGCGCACCGACCTGTATTCGCCAGTTCTGTGTTTTCCCTAGCCGTTTTAGGGGCCAATTGAACATAACGGACATTATCGGACGTTGGGGGTAGGGCTTTGGGTTCATCGAGTTCACGGTCACATATGCGGGCTGGCCGGGAATAAGGCGCTTGGCGACCGACTGGTGCTACGCAGCGGTGTGATCGCGATACTCGACCGACGCATCGCGGACGAGTTGTACGAAGTCGGCCACTGCCCCTTCAGATGCGAACGCGGTCAGCGGCAACCAACGGAAAGTCTTTCCATGCAACTGCACCGCAAAACCGTCCGGCATTCGAACGATGCGACTCACGATTCCCCATTGATGCTCGTTCCGAGACAGATGGCTTTCGAACTTCCAGCCATCTCGGGAAATCTCCATCCGAATGGGACGGTCGACCTCGGGATGCCCGAGAGTCAGTTTTTCGGCGGACGGCGGTTTCAGGATCAGAAACGCGAGCAGCAGTTCGAAGATCAACGGAGCCAGAAGAACGCAGTTGACCAATAGTCGGTCAGAGGCGCTTTGCAACTTCATCGCGGCGATCATCGCCATCGCAGCAAAGGCTGCGTGAATCAGGATCAGGACGACGAACGCCCGACCGCCTTTGCGTTCGTACCGATACCATGACCGCAGGAACTGGTTGATCTCATCCAGACCCCAGACAAATTTGACTTCGACGACACCGGACATTTTGATCTCCAAATCCGCCGATGAGACTACTGGGTTGAAGCGAACGTTCGCTCGATCAAGGAACAATGATCTTCGCTTTGGCTCGGAGCGATTT
>JAYSVZ010000392.1:0-16669 GCA_043718305.1 Planctomycetota bacterium
GCTTCCGCCCTGAAAGGGCACCGACATACCAGCCCAGGGCCACGCCCTGGGTATCGATTCCGCCTTGCTCGCCAAGCCCTGAAAGGGCGGCACATCGGAACGGCCCCCAGCCCTGTTTCGCCCTTTCAGGGCTAAGACCGATACGACCAATCTGAAACCTGGGGCGGCGCTCCCGCTGGTCGCTCTGCCCCAGGCTGGTTTGTGGTGGCCCCTTCGGGGCGGAAGAGGGCGGCTTGGCGACGGACGCATCGGGTGATGCGTTAATTCCGCTGTGGCTTCAAGCCTGTCTTTTGATGGATGCTGACAGGCTGGAAGCCTATCCCACGAAACTCGGTCAGAACCGAACTCAAGGATCACGCGTATGAACCTTCGCAATCTCATTTGGCGCGAGTTGCGGGAGCGCCCGTGGGCCATGTTCACCAGCACACTGGCCATCCTTCTGGGGGTCGCGTCGTTGGTGGCGATTCGCCACATCACCGTCTTCTCGGAACGCGAAGTCGGTGGCCAGCTTGAGTCGCTGGGGGCGAATGTGCTTGTGCTTCCAAAGGAAACCACGCTTCAGGATTACTACTCCGCCGACCTCTCCAGTCAGACGCTCCCCGAATCGCATGTGGCCAGCATCTTGATGGAGAATCTGCCGGGGGTGGAACGGCTTTCACCTCGGCTGTGCGTGGTGACGCAGGTGGCCAGCCGCAATGTCACGCTGACTGGAATCCTGCCGCAGAGTGAGTTTCAAACCCAGGCCATCTGGCAGTCACTGTCGCTCTTCAGCAACAAGCATGTCGGCTGCACCAAGGCGGAAACCGGCCCCAAGACTTATGACGGCCAGCCCGATGCACTGGCCAGCGAGCGAACGATCGATCAGCTCGAAGGAAATCAGATCGTCATCGGAGCCGACGTGGCGGACTTCTCAAAGTTGAAGACGGGTGACTCGACCATCCTTTACGGAGAGACGTTCCGCGTCGTGGCCGCCCTCCCGCGAACCGGCACGATCGACGACAGCCGCGTCTTTGCACACCTGCATACCGTGCAGCGGTTGACCAATGCTGGGGAAGTCGTGAACGCCATTGAAGTGATGGGGTGCTGCGAGGACGCAGCGGGTGGGCTGGTTCCGCAACTCGCCAAGCTGTTGCCCGATGCCAAGGTCGTGACGATCTCGCAGGTCGTTTCGACCCAGGTGGGCGTCAACCGACTGATGGGGCAGATGTCGGTCTTCGTCTTCGCCATCTTGGTCGTGGTCGGCGGGGCCAGCGTGGCCAGCACGATCTCCGCGAATGTGCGAGAACGCCGCCGCGAGGTCGGGACATTGATGGCCTTGGGGGCGACTCCCGGGCTGATTATGCGAATGTTCTTGCTGAAAGCGTGGGTGCTGGGAACCGTGGGGGCTGTCCTGGGCATCGCGCTCGGGTTAGTCGTGGCAATCATTCTCGGATCACAGTGGGTGGGGGTGACGGTGACTCCGCTTCCCAGCTTGATGGGATTGTCGTTCGGGGCGGCATTGCTCATCACCACGGTGGCAGCGCTCTGGCCCGCCCGCGCCGCAGCCAAGCTCGACCCGTGCCTGTGTTTCCAAGATGTGTAGCAGAATTCGTAAGAATTCTGCCGTTCGAAATCGCAGCACGCCAGAATTCTTACGAATTCTGCTACGGAGACCTTTCATGATTCACCTCGATCAAGTTCGCAAGACCTACCGCAAACGCGATCACGAGGTGGTCGCGTTTTGCACGGCGTCGCTCACGATCGACAAGGGAGACTACGTCGCGATCGTGGGGCCGAGTGGAAGTGGTAAAACAACGTTCCTGTCTCTGCTGGGCGGGATGCTGTCTCCGGAGTCGGGACGGGTCTGGATTGATGGCCAGTCGCTGTATGAACTGTCTGTGGCGGAGCGGACGCAACGCCGCCGGGAGATGATCGGGTTCGTGTTTCAGACGTTCAATCTCGTGCCCTATTTGACAGCTCTGGAGAACGTTCAGGTGCCGCTCTACCTCGCGGGCGTGGCGGTGACAGAACAGCGTGAACGGGCGACCGAGCTGTTGCGTCAAGTCGGCCTGGGCGATCGCTTCGATCACAAACCGAGCGAGTTGAGTACCGGGCAGCAGCAGCGAGTCGCGCTCGCCCGCACATTGGCAAACAATCCGCAAATCATCTTGGCGGATGAACCGACCGGGAACCTCGACCCGCAGAGCCGCGAGATGGTCCTCTCCTTGTTTGACCGGTTCGTCGAAGAGGGACGAACCATTATCATGGTGACGCACGACCCGGGGGCTGCGGCCCGTTCGCATCGACAATTGCGATTGGTCGACGGCGAGATCCAGGACCACTTACCGGGTCATGCCCGTCAAGTCGCCTGATGGTCATGAAGCGCATGCTCAGTCGAGATCATTGCATTTCAGGATGGCCTAGCAGATCCAACCGCCGCCCAGGACTCGGTCGCCTTCATACAGGACCAGAGCCTGTCCCGGGGCGACCCCCATTTGCGGTTCATCGAACGTAACCCGCATTCGGTCGGGACCGACTTCGACAGAGCAAGCCCCCGGCGTGTGTTGGTAACGAATTTGAGCTGTGCAGCGGAATTCAGTCTGCGGCGAGGCGACTAGCCAATTGAGCCGATTGGCCTCGACCGCCGACCGCCCGAGGTCATTCTTGGTCCCGATCACCACGCGTCGCGTTTCCGGCTCGATCCGGACGACATAGCGTGGTTCGCCGAAGGCGACGCCGAGCCCCTTTCGCTGGCCGATCGTGTATTTCTGGTAGCCGGTGTGCTGACCAAGGACTTGGCCCGCGGTGTCGACCAGTTCTCCGGCCAGATCTTGTTCGCCGCGATGGCGTTCGAGAAACGCCGCGTAGTCGTTATCCGGAATGAAGCAGATTTCCTGCGAGTCGGGCTTGTTCGCCGTTTGAATCCCAGCTCGGCGAGACATCTCGCGAATCTCAGGCTTGGTGTAACCACCCACCGGATAGATCACATGCCGAAGGATCTCCCGCTCGATCCCAAACAGAACATACGACTGGTCCTTATCCTGGTCATGCCCCCGGAACAGACCCGGCTGGTCCTCGCCGACATCCTTGAGCTGGGCATAGTGGCCACTCGCAATGCAGTCCGCATCGACCTGCTTCGCAAAGTCCCACAGCTTCCCGAACTTCAACCAGATGTTGCACATGACACATGGATTCGGTGTTCGGCCCGCGAGGTATTCGTCGGCAAAATAGTCCTTGATCTTCCCGAAGCCGTCCTGAAAGTTCAGGGCGTGGAACGGGATGTCGAGCGAGTCGGCCACGCGGCGGGCATCGGCAGCATCGCCCGCGCTGCAACACCCCTGATGGTGTGGCTTCAGCGAAATGACGGGCAGGCTGCTGGCATCGCAGTGGTCGTCGGTCGCCCCGGAGCGCATGAAGAGGCCGATCACCTCGTGCCCCTGCTCCTTCAGGAGCCAAGCCGAGGCCGAGCTATCGACTCCACCACTCATCGCGAGAACGACACGCATGGGAACTACTGGGGATGACGAAGACTTGGGATTCACCGACTCGCGATTCTAACCGCTTCCGGGGAACCTGACCAATTCAACGCCAAAAAGCCGGGCCTGCGGCCTGTTGAAAATGCCCCCGTGGCAGGGGCGTCCCGCCCGTGCATCCCCGGAAATGTCCATGGGCGAGACGCCTATGCCACGTTCCTTAACGGGCTGCTGCTCAGACTTGAGCCGTCAGAATTCTTACGAATTCTGCTACCTCTTCTTTCCTTTGAGCTGCTTCGCCGCTTCCGGCAAACCTGGGTCGACGATGCCATAACCGCCCCGTCCGCCATCGACACGGCCATCGACATCGAGTTGCAGGTCGGTCGAGTCGATGTTCCAGAATGGTTCAATCTGGTCGCGCGGGAGTTCATCGATCGACCGCAGCAGTCGCATGCCAACGCTGCGGCAAGGGTCGTTCGTCATCCACCAGGGGCTCTTCGGAAGGTTTGGATCTTCCTTTTTCCAGATCGGGTAATCGGAGCCCAGCCGCGCTGCACTTCGGCATTCAGCAGATGTGCTTTCCCACGAACCGCCGCGTACGACGCGGGGGTAGTGGACTGCCGGTTGGCCCATCACATCGGTCACGCTGAGGGGTTGCCCGTTTGCGGCAGCGACCTTGCCGTTGAGGGCGGCATAGCCATCGGCGAGGAGTTCATCCTGGACCCATTCGGCGACGTTCCCATGCATGTCGCACAGGCCGAAGGCGTTCGGCTTTCCGAGGCCCACCTTTCGTGGTCCCGTGTCTTGGCTCGTCTCGGCGAACCACGCATGCTCCGCCAAGGGGGCCGGGTCATCTCCAAACGAGTAGGCCGTCTTCGAACCGGCCCGCGCAGCGTATTCCCATTCGGCTTCAGTGGGAACGCGGTACTGTTGCCCCGTCACGGCACTCAGCCACTTGGTGTATTGACGAGCTGCGTAGAGCGTCATCGAGACCGCTGGTAGTTCCGGGTCTTCGCCGTATTCGAAGGTGAAGTCGGGCATATAAAGTTCGGTCGGGGCGGTGATCGCATCGATCATGTTTTCTTTCGTGACCGGTCGAATCTTCGCGGTCTCAAACTTCTTGAAGACCTGGTACAGGGACATGTACTCCTTGTACTCGGCCCATCGCATTTCGTTCTTCTGCATCCAGAAAGGGCGGGTCTTGACGAGGACTTGCGGCCCTTCGGTGGCACTGCGCCCCGGCTCACCATCGGGGCTTCCGAGCAGGAATTCTCCCCCCGGGACGGGGACCATCTCGAAGGTCACCTTGGTTCCCGGAATCGTCGCGATGTAGGGGACCATGAACCCGCCATCGACCTCGACGCACGGGCCGCTGGCTGGTTTCTCTTTCGACAGGCCGGGGATGTCGCCCGCCGTGAGGGATGCCCCGACGCCGAGGATCAGAGCCAAGCTGAGGAAGGTTCGCATGGAGAGGTGTTCCAGATCACGAGAGCTGCGAGGTTAGGCCAGTGCCCCCGTAGGACGGCCTTTCCAGGCCGTCCATGAGAGGTTCTCCCCGCTGAGACTAGACGGCCAAGTTAGAGAAAGGCCGTCCGATGAGAAGAGTCAAGCCGCAGCGGTTTGCGAATCGGGGGTTCACTCGTGGTTCACTCGGCTTGCTGCGCTGCGCCGGGCGATTTCGGAGAAATCGCCGACAATGTCCACTTCACGACGCGCTACTTATGGTAGACCTTGGCTGGATCAAAGACCCGTTCGCCGATCACCGTTACATCGCGGCTGGCCGGATCGACCTGCCGGAAAAAGCAGCTCTGGAACCCCTCGTGGCAGGCGGCTCCGCCCTTTTGCCGGACCTTGACCAGGATCGCGTCAGCGTCGCAGTCGAAGTGGATCGAGACGAGATCCTGGACGTTGCCGCTCTCTTCTCCTTTTCGCCATAACTTCTTGCGGCTACGGCTGTAGTAGCAGACACAGCCGGTGCGGAGAGTCTCTTCGTACGACTCTTCGTTCATGTAAGCGAGCATCAGGACCGTGCCGGAATCGGCGTCCTGGGCGATGCAGGGCATCAGTTCCGCCTTGCGGAAATCGGGACCAGTCATGGGGGCCTCGGAAGGTTGGGTGCGTGAGCAGCACTGTAATCTTATCAGGGAAACCGAGCCAAGTGTCATCGTCGCCCCAAAAATCGGCTACAATGACAGTCCTGCCAGATCCTTTGGGACGCGCGGTCCCTGAAACTCCCGGAAGTTCTCATGCCCCGAGCTGCGCTCCTGGTTCTCCTCTGTGCGATCGCCCTGTTCGCCACAGAGGGGCCTGTACTCAGTGCTGACCCCGTGGCCGACCCCGGGGGGCAATGGAACTACGCATCGGACATTCGACCGCTGATGCTGAAGTATTGCGGCGAGTGCCACCAGGGGGATGAGGCCCAGGCGGGGATCCCCGTGGAGCAACTCCTGGAAGAAAAGGCGGGCACCGTTGATCGGGCCAAGTGGAAGAAAATCCACGTCCAGCTCACGAACAAGATCATGCCGCCCCTCGAAGAGGCCCAGCCGACCGACGAAGAGCGAAAAAAACTCCTCGACTGGGTCAACTCACACGCCTTGGCTGTGAAGTGTGAAGGCCCGGCGTACCCCGGGCGAGTCACCATCCGGCGGCTTAACCGAGCGGATTACAACAACACGATTCGCGATCTGTTCGGCGTCGACTTCGAGCCCGCCGCCACCTTTCCGGCAGATGATACGGGATACGGGTTCGACAACATTGGCGATGTGCTGACGCTTCCTCCGGTCCTGCTGGAGCGGTATCTCGAGGCGGCGGAGCAGGTCTCCCGGCGAGCGATCATGGCACCGGATGAGGACTACATCACCGAGACCGTCAAGGACGGCGGGACGCTGAGCTCCACAACGGAAGCCAGCCAGGAGTTCGACTTCCCCGCTGAGGGCGAGTATGTGCTTCGCATCAAGGTCTATGCGGATCAAGCCGGGGATGAACTGGCGAAGATGTCGCTTCGTCTCGACGGCAAAGACCTCGACGAATACGAGATCAAAGCTGCCAAAGCGGGGGATGCCGAGATCATCGAGAAGCGAATCTCGATCTCCGCTGGCAAGCGGAGAGTCGGGGGAGCCTTTCTCAATGACTACTACAAACCGAATGAAGCCGATCGCAATCTCTACATCGTCTCGATCGCCGTGGCCGGACCGATTGGAAAACTGAGCGGCGAATTGCCGGAGTCGCATCGTCGTCTGATGATCGCGCAGCCCGCTTCGCCGTCCGACTATCCGGCAGCCGCCAAAACGATTCTCAACCGCATCGTCCCGCTCGCATGGCGGCGACCGGCCACTGAAGAAGAGATCGACCGACTCGCCGCACTCGTCCTCCGCGTGACCGAAGATGGCAGTAGTTTCGAACGTGGAGTTCAAACGGCGATTCAGGCGACCCTCGTTTCACCGCGGTTCCTGTTTCGCCTTGAGCAAGACCCGACCGACGCTGGTCCGAATGCCGTCCGCGACCTCGACGGGTTCGAACTCGCCAGCCGGTTGTCGTACTTTCTCTGGAGCAGCACGCCGGATGAGGAACTCCTTGCCGCCGCCAAGGCAGGAACGCTCACCCAGTCCGAGGAACTCGAACGACAGACACGGCGGTTATTGGCCGACCCGCGTTCGCGAGCCATCGTCGACAACTTCGCCTCACAGTGGTTGCAACTGCGCAGCTTGGCCATCGTCAGCCCGAACCCGCGCCGGTTCCCGAAGTTCACCAAGGAGCTGCGCGGCGACATGCGGCGCGAGACGGAGATGCTCTTCGAGACGATCCTTCGCGAGGACCGGAGCATCATCGAGTTTCTGTCGGCGGACTATACCTTTGTGAATGAACGCTTGGCGGCTCACTATGGCATCGAAGGGGTGCAAGGAGATGAGTTCCGCCGCGTCCCAGTCAACGCGGAACAACGCGGCGGATTGCTGGGGCAGGCGAGCATCCTGACCGTGACCTCGAACCCGACGCGGACTTCGCCCGTCAAACGCGGAAAGTGGATTCTGGAAAACCTACTGGCCGCCCCGCCGCCCCCCGCACCGGCCAATGTTCCGCCGCTTAAGGAGTCGACCCGCCGCGAGCCGATCGAGTTGTCTCTCAAGCAGCGGATGGCCGAGCATCGCTCGAACCCAGCTTGTGCCGCGTGCCACCAGTTGATGGACCCGCTCGGGTTCGGGCTGGAGAACTACGATGCGACCGGCGTCTGGCGGACCAACGATGGGTATGCCGATATCGACGCGACCGGTGACCTTCCCGATGGGCGAACGTTCAACGGGCCGAAGGAGCTGCGAACGATCTTGCTGGAGCGGTCGGATGATTTTCGCAAGTGCTTCGCCGAGCGACTGCTGACCTATTCGCTGGGGCGCGGGCTGGAGTATTTCGACGAGTGCGCGATCCATCAGATCGCAGAGCAGGGGGAAGTCCAGGGAGACAAGGCGTCGGCCTACATCCTCGGCATTGTGAACTCACCCGCGTTTCGGCAACGCGGGAAGACCGCTCTGCCGGAGTGATTCAGCCTCAGCCGGTCCACGAAAGTGAATGTCCCATGCACCACGCTCCCTTACTGTACCGTCCCGAACTGCTCGCCCCGGCGGGGTCGATGGAGTGCATTCGCGCAGCGGTCGAGAACGGGGCCGATGCGGTCTACTTTGGTTTGGATGTCGGGTTCAACGCGCGGGCGCGAGCAGTGAATTTCCCGGTCGAGCAACTTGCCGGGACGATGGCCGAGCTGCATCGGCGTGGGGTGAAGGGGTATGTGACGCTGAATACGTTGATCTTCTCCAATGAACTGGCCGAAGTCGAAACGCTGGTCCGGACGATCGCCGAGACGGGTGTCGATGCGGTCCTGGTCCAGGACTTGGGCACAGCCCGGCTCATTCGAGCGATCTGTCCCGACTTGCCGATGCATGCCTCGACGCAGATGACACTGACCAGTGCTGAGTGCATTGAGGTCGCCCGTCAACTGGGGATCTCGCGGGTGGTGTTGCCGCGGGAGCTGTCGATCGATGAGATGCGAGAGATTCACGCAGCCACCTCGATGGAACTGGAAGCGTTCGTCCATGGGGCGTTGTGTGTGGCCTACTCGGGGCAATGTTTGACCAGTGAATCACTCGGCGGGCGGAGTGCCAATCGCGGCCAGTGTGCCCAAGCATGCCGGTTGCCGTACGACCTCATTAGCGATGGCCAGGATGTCGACCTCGGTGACCAGAAGTATCTGCTGAGTCCCCAGGATCTGTCGGCGATCGAGTATTCCCCCGATCTCATCGAGGCGGGGATTCGATCGTTCAAAATCGAGGGGCGACTGAAAACGCCCGAGTATGTGGCCAACATCACCCGCCACTACCGGCAGGCAATCGACACCGCGATGCAAGGCCGACCGGTCGTACTGACCTCGACCGAGAAGCGGGAGATGGAGTTGTCGTTCTCGCGGGGGTTCTCGCCGGGTTGGCTGGAGGGGTGCGAACATAAGCGGCTCGTGCCCGCCCTTTCGTCGGCCAAGCGCGGCGTGTTTCTCGGTGAGGTGGTCCAGGCTGGGAGCGGAGCGGTCCGCGTCAATCTGGCCTCGCCGATCGCCAAGGGGGATGGGATCGTCTTCGAAGGCGACCGAGCTGCGCAGGATGAACAAGGGGGCCGCGTCTACGGCATCCGCCGCCGGGGACAACCCATCGTGGGCCAGGTCTCCTCCGGCGAGATCGACCTTGAATTCGGCCGCGACGCCATCGACTTCACCAAAATCACTCCGGGCCAAGGGGTCTGGAAAACCGATGACCCCCAGCTCAACATCCGCCTGCGCAAGACCTTCACCGGAGCCGATCCGGTCCGCCGCCAGCCCGTCGATTTCGAGGTCCGAGCAGTGGTCGGCGAGCCACTGCGGATCACCGCCCGTGTCGTAGGACGGGCTTTCCAGCCCGTCCCGAGTGAGGCTGACTCACCACGGAGACACAGAAGCACAGAGTCCGGGACCGTGAAGTTCATTCAAAATCGCGAAACGTCCATCGGTGGGGAGCGGCATTCGGGATGGCTTCCAGATCATGCGGCCACCCCTCTTCCGACTCCAGTCCGGCAGGTACTCTTGCACATGGAAATTCAGTCGGAAGGACGGGGCTATTTGTTGTGCGTCGCTTCGACTGACGGGACCGTTTACGGGGACACCTGGCACCAGTCGATTGAAGCCGCCGAGTCGGCAGCTTCTGAGTATTTCGGCGTTTCCGAGAGGGAGTGGACCACGGAGGGTGAGTCTGTTGTACGGTCCGCCATGGCTTCCGTCACCAGCGACGCCCCACTTGAGACGGCCCGCAAGCACCCTCTCACCGAAGAAATCCTTCGCGAGCAACTCTCCCGCCTCGGAGCGAGCCCCTATGAACTGGGCACGCTGACCGCTGAGATCAGCGGCGAGCCGATGGTCCCGTTGTCGGTGTTGTCGAAGCTGCGGCAGAGTCTGATCGAGGAGCTATTGCGGCGTTCCGGTGAGCCACCGCAGCGGCGGATCTCCAGCGACTCGGTTCTCGATGCGTTGCGGCAGACACTTCCGCCGCGCGAGATGAACGCCGCCGACCCGGTACGGCTTTCGGTCATGTGCCGATCGCTCAAGCAACTCGACGCAGCCTTGGCTGCGGGGGAACGGGATCTGCTGGCCGACTTCAACGATATCCGCGAATACGGCGAGGCAGTCAACCTCGCCCGGCGGGGCAAGGCCCGCCTGCTGATCGCGACGCCGCGCATCCAAAAGCCCGGCGAGATGGGGATCTTCCGCGCCATGACCAAGCCCCAGCCGGATGGGTTCCTTGTCCGGAATCTGTCCGGGATGGCCTTCTGTGCCGAGGCAGAAATCCCGTTCGTGGCCGATTACTCGCTCAACGTCACCAATGAACTGACTGCGCAGTTCCTGATCGACCAGGGGGCCAGTTGGCTCACAGCATCGTATGACCTGAACCGGGATCAACTGCTGCAACTGGTCGAGGCGGTCCCGCCGCAGTGGCTGGAGATCGTCATCCACCAGCACATGCCGATGTTCCACATGGAACACTGCGTCTTCTGTGCGGTTCTATCGCCCGGCACCAACAAGACCAACTGTGGCCGCCCGTGCGACCGGCACGAGGTCGAACTCCGGGACCGGGTCGGGATGGAACATCCGCTGAAGGCCGATGTCGGGTGCCGCAACACGCTCTTCAATGCAACGCCGCAAAGCTCAGCCGAGGTCGTTCCCGATCTGATCCGACGAGGGATTCGCCAGTTCCGAATCGAGTTCCTGAACGAAGGGCAAGGGGAGATGCGGCAGGTCATCCAGACCTACCGCGACCTGCTCGCGGGTCAAACCACGGGAGCGGAAGTCTGGAGCACGCTCAAGGCGATGAACCGCGTCGGCGTGACGCGCGGGACGCTGGAGGAACGCCGGAATCCGCTAGCGATCCTGTAACCGGGGCGGGCGAAAGTCGTCTCCCCGTAAGACGGCCTTTTCCAGGCCGTCTGGCTGCAATAGTCGATCAAGGACGGCCTGGAAAGGCTGACCTACGGTATTTTGTTCCCGCCACTTGCGTAACCAGGGCGAAGCCTGGATTGGCACCGCCCCGCTGGATGACCCACATCAGTTGCGGTGAACGAAGAGATCCAGATAGATCACGGTCGCCATCAGCGTTAGCACCATGGCCAGTCCGATATAGGTGGCCGTCGCGATGACTCGTTCGCTGGGAGTTTTTCCCGTCAGTCCTTCATAGATCAAGAAGACCATGTGTCCTCCGTCGAGGACGGGGATCGGCAGGAAATTGATCACGGCCAGATTCATGCTGATCGCACCCAAGAAGAGCAGGAACAGTGCGGGCCCTTGTTCGGCCATGATGTATGCAAAGTTCGCGATCCCCACCGGCCCATGCAGGTTCTTGATCGACATCCCACCGGTGACCAGGGTGCGGATCGTCAGATAGACCTCGGTCACAGAATCGATCGTTTTCCGGAAGCCGATGCTACAAGCTTCTCCGAACGATTCCGCTTGATTGACATGTGACTGACGAGAGGTATTCATGCCGCGAAGCGTCGCGCGGAACTGGCCCGGCATTGGATTGAGCGCCAATGGCAGTTCCTGGTTCCCATCCTTGAGTGTCACGCTGATATCGCGGTTGTCGGCCACGGACAGCAGATACAACGCGTAAGGAAAACCGCCCCCTTTGGCATCGATCGTAATCGACCGCTTCTCATCGCCGAGATTGTCCGCAGCCGCTCCACTCTTGAGGGAGAAATGAATCGCTTGAAGCACTGCACCGGGTTTGATCCCGGCTTTGGCTGCGGAACTACCTTCGTCCACCGACAGCACCGTGGGAAGGAATTGAAAGGCGAGTCCCAATCCGGGGACCGACAGAGGGGCTGCCGTGACGGTCGAAGGTTCACTGCCGGGCAACGTTCCATCGGATGTCACGGTCAAGTTCAAGGTTTGCGGTTCACCACCGACAATCTCGCGCTGGACCAGCACTTCGATTGGTTGACCGCGGTGCTCGTAGAAGTAGTCCGGTAACCCCAGAGGATCGAGTTCCCGGCCCAGTTCCAGACCCCCGACCTTGGCCAGTCGATCGCCCACCCGAATCTCTGCTTTGGCAGCGGGGGAGTCTTTGCGAATCGCGGTGATCTTGCCGAGGTCGAGTCGCAGTCCCAGGCCCATGACGGGCGCGGGGGCGACCTTCGTGGTGACCTGTTCGGTCCCACCATCGGGCTTCAATCGTTTCAGCGTGAGTTCTAGCGTTTGAGCCCGCTTCTCATGCAGCAGAGGCTCGATCTCGACCCAGGAACTGACCGGTTGGCCATCGACGGCGGTAATCTCATCACCGGCATGGAAATCGGCTTTCTCAGCGGGTGAGCCCGGGGCGGCCACCTGAAGGGACTTGGCGTGAATCCGGAGCGCCTGAATCTCGCTGATCCCCATCATCCGGCGGTCACCCGTGGAATCGGGGGTGATCGTGATCTTGTGGTGTTCCTTTTCACCAGGCCGCATGAATTCAATTTCCAGCGGACCGGAAGAGAGCGCCACTCCCCGGGGAATATCAGTGAACTCTCGCACCTTCCGCCCGTTGATATACAGCAGGGTGTCGCCCGAGCGAATCCCATATTCCCAGGCGGGCATGCCGATGATGGCGTTCCCGACCTGCGCATCGACCTCTTCCACACCCAGGCCATAGGCCACGCTGAAGAACATCCAGCCGGTGATCAGATTCATAATCACCCCCGCCGAGATGATCGCCATCCGCTGCGGGACCGTCTTCGAGGTGTACGACCGGGGATTCGCAGCCACTTGGTCATCGGTCATCTGGCCGGGGTCGATGTCGTCCTGACCCAGCATCTTCACGTAACCGCCGAACGGAATGGCCGACAGAGCGTACTCCGTATCACCCCACTTGTAACACAGCAGCACCGGGCCAAAGCCGATGCTGAACCGCTCGACGAAGACGCCGCACCACTTGGCCACGGCGAAGTGGCCCAGTTCGTGAACAAAAATCACCATCCCCAGCCCGATGGCGGCTGTGACGATGTTCAGGATCGATGCCAGATTTAAGAGTTCCAACGCACTGCCTCCTGCCGAGCCCAGCGATCGATCTCCAGAAGGTGATCGAGCGATGGGTGGGCGTCAAAATGATGAGCGTCGAGGACCGATCGGCAGAGCCGAACGATCTGCCCGAACGCCAATTCTCGTTTCAGGAATCGGTCCACCGCGATTTCATTCGCGGCATTGAGGACCGCCCCGCAGGTTCCCCCACGCTGGGCGACCTCGAATCCCAGATCCAGGGACGGAAACCGCTCCCGATCCGGGGGGGTGAATGTGAGCTGATGGGACTGGGTAAAGTCCATGGTCCGGGCCGGACCGGCGATCCGTTCGGGCCATGTGAGCGCGTACTGAATCGGCAAGCGCATGTCGGGCGGCGACATCTGGGCAATCACGGAACCATCGACATACTCGACCATCGAATGCACGATCGACTGCGGGTGAACCACCACATCGATCCGCTCCGGTGGCATGTCAAAGAGCCAGCGAGCCTCGATCACTTCGAGGGCCTTGTTCATCATGGTCGCCGAGTCGATGGTGATCTTTGGTCCCATGTTCCAAGTCGGGTGGGCGAGAGCCTCCTCGACTGTGACGTGGGCGATTCTCTCGGAAGGCCATTCGCGAAACGGTCCGCCGCTGGCCGTGAGGATGATCCGCTTGACATCTTGTGAGCGTCCGGCGGCGAGCGCCTGAAACACGGCGCTGTGTTCACTATCGACCGGGAGCAAGGTCGCCCCCCGCTCCTTGGCGCGGGTCATCATCAGCGATCCGGCGACCACCAAGGTCTCTTTATTGGCAAAGGCCACGACCTTCCCGGCCTCGACCGCTGCCCAAGTTCCCTTCAGCCCCGCCGCTCCCACAATCCCGGAAACGACAATATCCACATCCGCCCGGGCGGCGACGGCAGCGACCGCCTCTTCTCCAAACTTCAGTTCCAACCCAGCGGGGAACGCTGCTCGATCGACTTCGGAAGCCACTGACGAATCGGCCACGACCGCAATTTCCGGCTGGCACGCATGACACTGGACCGCCAATTCGCGCCAACGGCGGTGCGTCGTCAGCGCGACCGCCCGCATCACCCCCCGCTGTGCTCGCAGCACATCCAGGCAGCTCGTCCCAATCGATCCAGTGGAACCGAGTACGGCAATCCGTTTCATGAAGCTCCGGCACCCCTGCGGGAAGACGGTCCCATCCTTGGTCCGTCAACGGAAGTACATAACCGGTCGAATTCTAGGGCGATGGGAAGACCGACGCAACGGGACACGACAACGTCGCCCGGCGGCACGCAGTTTGTTACATTGAACTTCGACAGACCACAGGCATGTCTTGCATAAACGCACGCAGTGCAGACTATCGAGACCTTCCGACGAGTTGGTTGTAGAATGGGGGCCGCAAGAAACTCAAAAAACGCAAAAGGAGCGGCCGCCTCGGTCTTGCGTTTTTTGAGTTTCTTGCGGCTCACTGCCCGACACCGATCGACCGGTTTCCGCATCGCCCGCCTGCGTATTGGCATGCGATTCGAGGCGGCGATGTGGCTTCGAATTTCCTTCTGCAATGTAACACACTGGCCAGCCGTGAAACGTCCCTCGGCGGCGGGCAGTCGCTAGATCGCCACAGCCGAAGTCCCGCATCACCCGAAGCGGAAATCGCCCAGCTTCTCTCCTCCGGCCCAACGGGCCAGCCGTTCGCCCAGCCAGGGGCATCGCCCCTGGGGAAGTCGCCTGCCCTGAAATTCGAAAGGGCTGAAGGCCCGGCCATTCGTTCGCGAAACCCGAACGGTCGGCCCTTCGGGCCTGAAGAACGGATGGGTTGCTGGGGAACAACGACCGTGGTGATATGGAACTTCTGCGGTGGACTTGTGCAAGTAAAAAACCTCAGCTCTCTTGCGAGAGCTGAGGTAGAGGACTTCGCCGGATTCGCTACTTCCCACTCATTGGCGGTCGCTCGTTTGTCCCCTTGACCGACAGATCCCCGTAGATCACCCGGTACTCTCCGTCTTTCGCCTTGTACCAGAAGACGATTGCGGCGGTGTCCTTCGTCGTCTGACCAGCTCCTTGGTAGCCATAGTCGCGACGAGGCATCCGCATCAGGAACGGCATCAACTCGCGGAGCTGATTCATCATCAGCGTGGTCTCTTTTTCTGCTCCCTCGGCGGTAAACCCTTCCGACAGCAGGTCGGCCCATTCGCCCCAGTCGGTGATGCTTTGGGGAAACTTGCCGCCGGACTTCTCGGTATAGCCGCGGAGGGCTGCGATGACCAGGTCTTCGCCGATCCAGCCGAGGCTCTCTGGGGCGATCTCTTTGACCGACAGATCGCCATAGATCGCTCGGTACTGGCCGTCCTTGTTCTTGGACCAGAAGATGACAGTGTGAGAGTCGTCAGTGGTCAGGCCATTCCCCAGGTAAGCGAAATCTTTTAAAGATAGCGAGTGCAGGAATGATCTGGTCGCCGACGCATGAATCTGGACTTCTTTGTATTCTTGAGAAGTCTCGTGAGTTTCGCCAGCCTTGATGAATAGAGCCGCCAAGTCATGCCAGTCGTTCAGATTCTTCGGAAACTTTCCTCCCGACTTCTGGGTGTAGAGCCGCAATGCATTGATGATATTGGCTTCGCTCGGGGCGACGTATGGAGTCTCGGTTTGATCATACACCTTGTACCCCGCGGGGAGCTCGTAGCTGAAGAGCGACTCATCGAGCGGCTGGTCGAACTGGAAATCGGTCATCGACGATCTCAGGATTCGACCATGGGCGTGATGGTCATCAATCCGCACGATCGACTTCGTCTTGGGATCGAGCCAGAGGGTGTACTTATAGTCTCCTTGAGACGCTTCGTAGCCCATCAACTTCTGGCCATCCACCGTCTGTTCGCCGAGTTCACGATCGGGCTTGTCGCTCAGTTTGGCGAGGCCTTCGATCCGATCGATGGGGGAGTAATTCGCACGGGGCTGCTCTGCACGCCGGTCCGGGTAGACCAGGGCGGTCTTGCTGTCGACAATCAGAGTCAAGCGGATGTTGCTTTGCTCATCCATGATCGTCACGTTCGATGTCCCCATTTCACTTCGCTGGCGACCATCAGCGGCGATGTAATACTTGACCTTGATCGGCTCGGGGTTGTCCTCCGTGTAGATCAGGCTCGTATAGACCAGGGACCGAGCAGCCTTCAGTTGCTTGACCGCATCGGCGTAGACCTGGGAGTTCGAAGTAAACTCGCTAGGAAGGAAGACCATCGCCACCGCAATCGCGGCGACGCTGGCAGCAGCGAACAGGGTTCTCATGACAATTCTCCGAGTGAGGAAGGGGGTGGAAGGCAACGGTGTCTTGACGGGAGCGGACAGTGCCGCGAGCGTGGCCTCGACCAAGTGCGGCGGCGGCCCCGAGGGAACTGCCGTCTGATTGATGGCCCGCACAGCTCGGTTCAGAGCATCCTCTGGCGTCGAGTGGACGGGGCTGTTGTGTGGAGGGTGGTCCATGGGGATCTCCCAGCGGCGGTCAGGCCAAAAAGATGAGGAGCAAACATCTCTGTCTGCAAGGAGCAAAGGGGAACCAAGAAGAGGCTGGGCCGATGGTGAAATGTCAGCTCTCGGGAACATCCAGCAATTCTCGCAACCGCCCTCGGGCACGATGCAATGCTGTTCGAACGGCGTTCTCGTTCATCTGCATCCGCTCGGCC